>CAZVUR010000030.1:0-8064 GCA_964629385.1 uncultured Candidatus Saccharibacteria bacterium
TTCTTTTCAAGCATGCGGAGGAGGCTTTAGTCGATATCCCTCCACCCCAGTCAAGACGTTTATATTTAAAAACTGCCCCGAAAGTCCTTATCTTAAATAAAAAGCAGCTCCCTAAGGAGCTACAAGCTGGATTGTGTTGCCAGACCCAACGAAGCTATAACGTTACTGCAAGGCAGATGCTAACCGCGACAAACTTTCAAGTATAGCACGGCGAAGGCTTCGCGCCCGCCAGTTACGCGTAGGTAATTGTTGGCTATTTTGAAGCAATTGAGTATGATGCCGCGCAAGCTTTTTAGCCAGCGAAGCATCATATACGGCAAGCATGCATTCCATGTTGAGTTCGAACGAGCGGATATCTAAATTACTGGAGCCAATTATCACCATAGATTGGTCGATTACCATGAATTTCTCGTGAACAAGCTGCGGTTGGTGATACAGGGATATATGTACTCCCGCGGCAAGCAGCTCATTGTAGTAAGATCGTTGGGCGTTGCCAACCATCCATTGGTCCATGACCTCTGAATTCAAGATAGAAACGTGAACACCACGCTGGGCAGCGGCGATCAAGGCGGAGAGTAGTGAAGCGTCTGGTACTAAATATGGATTGGTAATGTGAATGGAAGTTCGCGCTGAATGTACTAGCATGGTCATGAAATATAAGTTATTTGGGTGCGGGTAAGCTGAGCCGCTCGGAATAACTTGCACATTCAGTGAGCCCTTATTTACATTCGGTAATTCAGTAGTAAAATGACGAATTTTTTCATTAGTTTCTGAGTACCAATCACCTGCAAATACGGCGGCAAGTTGTTGAACGCTCGGCCCCATAGTGCGAACAACCAATTCAATATAGCTGATCGTATCTTTGCGATGATAGGTTTTATCAATCATATTTAGTGACCCGATGTAGGCGAATTTATTATCGATTGCTACTATTTTGCGATGATTTCTTAAATCGGGCCTAGTATACCCGCGTAGCGGTAGGCGTGTAGGTAGCATGATGGCCCATCGTATACCCGCACTCGTAAGGCGGCTCTGCATAGGCTTATAGCCTTTGTATTTTTTCGATCCGAATGTATCGAATAACACGTACACATCTGCGCCATTCTTCACTGCTTTTTCCATTGCTTGGAAAAATGGCTCGGTGGTGCTGTCTAGTGTCATAGCATAAAATTCAACGTACACATACCGTTTAGCTTGAGCTATTTTCGCCGCCATATCATTAATTGCGTTATCGTAATCAGTTAATACCTTGATGGTATTCAAGCTAGTGGCGGGTAACTTCGTTAGTGACGTCGCGAGTGCGGCCATTGGTTGGTATACGGGCGGAATATCGCTGGCGCTAGGGAGACTAACTGAAAGCTTTTTGTATGCCTTTGTGATTTCTAGCTGTTTACGCCGGCGTATACGAGAAAGCTGGGTGCTACCGAGCACGGCAAACAATACCGTGCCAAATATAGGCATGATAAAAATAAGCAAAAGCCAGGCGGTTGCAGCCGTCGGCTTCCTGTTTTTCGGGATGTAAATCAACAAGAATATGCGAACAATCAGATCAATTATAAAAAGGAAGACAGCAATAAAAGGTATATCGGTAAATGTCATTACACTACAGTGTACCAAATTATCCCATTAAAAAATAAAAATCACAACGTATGAATAAATCTGCTACTATGAATGTAATGGCAAAAAGAATGAAGATAGCATCTGGCCCGTTACTTTCGCAGCCGCTCGTGATTGCACTTGCGATATTAATTGCAATTGCTGCGATATGGTTCTTTGCACCGTATATCGGTGTAATTTGTATGGCTGCACTTATGGCCTTTATATTTTTCCCGATTTATAAATTTTTAAGTAAGTACATGCCCGAAATGTTTGCCGCCTGGGCAGTGCTAGCGCTTAACATCGTAATTATTTTAGTGCCAGTACTCTATATTGGCATGACTATTGTGCAACAAGGCGTAGCGGCAGCAAGTGCTATTGCAAATATCGATACGTCTGCGGGGAGTGAGTTCTCGGAAGCTGCTGCAAAACTTAGCTCCATGGCTCAAAGCCTAGGCTTGCCTGCCGAGGGTAATGAAATTGCAAGTGCATCCAGCATTACAGAGTTTGTACAAGTGACAATACCATCGGTTGTGACATGGGGGATTCAAGCTATCGTAGCACTTGTAGTGAGTGTGCCGGCCTTCTTAACCTCATTGATAATTTACTCTTTCTTATTCAGTTCTTTCTTGCGATTTCATAAACAGGCAATTCGCTTTGTTGGCGGATTAAGCCCCTTCGACGGCAAAACAACTGATTTGTATTTAAGAAATTCCGGCATGATGGTAACGGCAAGCCTGAAAGGGCAGTTCGTCATATCGTTCGTGACAGCGGTGCTAAGTGCAGTCCTGCTTATATTTATAGGATTTGGCCCGTACTTCTGGCTACTTTTGATACTATTTACGGTACTTGGCATGATTCCACTAGGTAGTGGCATTGTAGTAATCCCACTCTGTTTGATATCAATGGTAGTGGGTGATTTTTGGGCAAGCTTCTGGGTATTAGCCATCTACCTGCTAGTAGTATGCAATTTGGATAGTTTTTTGCGGCCAAAACTTATTCCAAAAGAGGCAGGTATCGTACCAGCACTAGCAGTACTGGCGACTTTTTGCGGTATTTACTACTTTGGATTATTCGGTGTGGTGTATGGACCGCTTATTGTCATACTGCTGCTTACCACTGCCAACGTGTTGATTGACCATAAAAACGCCAGGCTAGCCTAGCCGCATAATTGCCAGTTACTTTTTGGCGCGATTGCTTTGGCGTTTGGCCAGGGCTCGCTTAATAAGCAAATTCGCGAATGAGGCAATGATTGCGACACCAGCAATAACATAGAAACACGTAAATATCTTTCCAATATCAGAGTGAGGGGCAATGTCTCCGTACCCAATAGTAGTTAGCGTTATAACGCAGAAATAAAGCGAATCCACCCAGCTTAGTTTTTCAACCGTATGGTAAAACAATATTCCGACTGAGAGTACGGCAAAGGCAAGTAGTGATACGATACGAAAATTACGATCAATTACATCAAGCTCGTACTTATCCATGCACGCATTATAGCACTTAAGGAGGTAAATGAAGGTTGATTTTTAGAAATCGGGGAGTATTATTTAAGTAAACATTGGGAGAGTGCTAGCGATAGTCGTCACATGTTTTTACGAGTTTGATTGAGTATTGCCAGATAAAGAAGCAATGCCCAAGTCCATAAAAGGTGTATAAGGAGGACCTTATGGCAGAGAGAACAGTAACAGTTAACAACGGTTCGAGCAACCTCTGGTGGCTCGGGGTAATCGCAGGCATCGTGACAATGCTTTTTGGTATTGCGGCATTGTTCTGGCCAGGACTTTCGCTGGTTGTGTTTGTGTATCTATTTAGTGCATATGTACTTTTATGGGGTATCGTGGCAATCGTAAAAGGTTTCGTAGGTATGACAGCTGGCGAAAAACTATGGTGGCTATCACTCTTATTCGGGTTCTTTACGATTGGTGTAGGTGTGTATTTGGTACGTCACCCACTTGTATCGTTTGGCACATTAATTCTACTAACAGGATTCACCTTCATTATCCGTGGAGTGATTGACATAGTTGGTGCTATTTTTGGTGACGTCACCTCTGCTGGTGGTAAGACTTTGGCTATTATTGCTGGTGTACTTGGCGTGCTTGCTGGTATTTTACTTCTTATGCAGCCAGTTAGTGCTGGCGTTGCGTTCGTATGGATTATTGGTCTGTACTCACTATTATTTGGTCCACTTTTGATTGCCTTGGCGATGGATAGTCGCGATAAAGTTTAATATCAACATATACAAACTACGTACAATACCCCGCAGATACCGCGGGGTATTGTTTATACGAACGTACCGAATGCCGCTCCAATAAAGTAGGTAATCGCCATAGCCAAAAGACCACCAGCTATTACCCGTGAAACCGCACGCAGTCGTGACGCACCACTGATGGCTGCACTAAAGTAGCCGGTAATAATAAGGGCAATAACGACTGCCACAACCGTCGCTGGAATCTTTATGTTGCCAGGTGCAATAATGACGGCGATGAATGGGATTAAGCCGCCAATCGTAAAGGCTACTAACGAAGCAATAGCCGCATGCCAGGGATTTGTGTATTCGGTGTCGTCGGAGTGTTCTTCTGAAAGTTTGCTATTAACTTTTTCGGCGTCACGCTGCGAACTGACAGATACATACTCGCCGACTGCCATGGAAAGGGCGCCAGCTACGAGAGCGGCTAAACCGGCAGTAAATAATACTCGGGCATTAGCATTTGCACCGGCCACTCCCATGAGTACACTAGCGGTAGATACGATGCCATCATTGGCGCCAAGTACGGCGGCCCTGAGGCGATTTAAGGTTGCATTTGAAGTAGGTTCAGGGGTAGTAGGCATATAATTATTGTACCAAATATAGTTAACGCCCTGATATAGCATGTTGCATATATTCCAATTAATAACTCAATGTATAACACGTATCAGGTAGCGCCCGAGTGCTATAATAAAGCATATGCCTGACACACTTGTACAACTCTTGGCCGATGGAATGGTTATTCCAGTAGTTCTTCTTGGCGCATGGGCGCTTGTGTTTAAGGTACCGAAGGGTCATCGATATAATGCATACTGTCGGATTTTAATGGCAGGCTTGACGGCGTACGTATTCGCAAAACTTATTGGCAGCATTTATCAACCGGAGTTACAAAGACCCTTCGAGCTTATGGGTGTAAAAGCTGGCGCATCATTTCTAAATAACCCTGGGTTCCCGTCCGATCATATCTTATTTTGTACGGCGATAACATTAGCTGTGTGGTTCGAGACACGACAAAAAACAATCTCAATTTTACTAGCTGCTGGCACCTTTTTAGTAGCGATAGGGCGGGTGGCCGCATTAGTGCATAGCCCACTTGATGTCATAGGCGCAGTGCTTATTGCTAGTATTGGTGCCCTTTGGTATTTTATGCGCGAACCTATCGACACGCCCGGTAAGGTAAAGCAGTGGTCAAAGCCACGAAAAGCTGGTACAGTATAGTACATTAGCTGAGTAAGGAGAGACCGATGGCGAAGGTTATAGAGGCGACCAATCCTCACGCGGCGTGGGAAACAATGAGTATGCGTACTGCGGCAACCATAGGATTCTATGGGTTCGCCGTTGGTGTTATTACTTATGTAGCCTATTTACTGCTTCAAAGATTTGTATTCGATCCAATTTTATGCCGTGATGCCGTGGCATTGGTGCGCTGCGAAAGCGTGGTGACTATTTCGGCTGGCATGGCTATAGTGGTTGGGTCATTTGTAGGGCTGATATTGCTTGTACGCGAACGCGTGTACCGTCCGATATTAGCCATATTAGGTGTGGCAATTAGTTTGTGGAGCGTATTTACCCTACTTGCCGGCATACCATGGTTTATTTCTGTAGTTATAAGTGGGATATTGTTTGGCGTGGCCTATCTGTTATTTTCGTGGTTGGTGCAGTCAACCAGTTTGGTCATAAGTGTTGTGTGTGTACTTGTCGTGGCACTTATTGCCCGCCTGGTAAGCTAGCCAAACCGCTTATTGTATAATGAGTAGCATGAATCAGGAAACCTTAGTGATATTACTTCTTATTGCAGTCGTGCTTGGGTTTGGGCTGGTTATTTACATATTGAATCAACGCTTACGAGAATTAAAGCAATCAAGCGCCGTGGAGCTGATGAAGAGTGATGTTACTGAACTCACCCGTTCCATGAATGAATTGCAGCAAGCAATGGGCGATAAGCTGGAACGAAGCAACACTAATATCCAACAGGCAGTCGGCAAGCAGCTTACCGAAAGCGCGAAGCTTGTTGCCGATGTAACCCAGCGACTTGCGAAACTCGACGAGACGAATCGACGCGTCGTTGACGTGGCGGATGAATTAAAAACGTTGCAAAACGTGTTAAGTAACCCTAAGCAGCGGGGTGTTTTTGGTGAATATTACTTGGAATCGGTCTTAGAAAACGTGCTTCCACCAGGGCAGTTCAAAATGCAATATAAATTTGCCGACGGTGAAATAGTTGATGCGGTCATATTTCTTGAAAAAGGTAAAATACTGCCAATCGACAGTAAGTTTAGTTTGGAGAACTATAATCGTATGATCGAGGCCGCTGGCAAAGAGCGCGAAGCCTATTTGCAAAAAGTGAAAGCCGACTTGAAACTGCGCATTGATGAAACGGCCAAATACATACGAGCCACTGAGAAAACAATGGACTTCGCATTTATGTTTATTCCGTCAGAGTCTCTGTATTACGATTTGCTTATTAATAACGTAGGCCAAGGCGGCAGCTCTAGGGATTTAATAGAATATGCCTTTCGGGATAAACACGTAATTATTGTCAGTCCCACCAGCTTTATGGCATATCTCCAAACCGTACTGCAGGGGTTACGGAGCTTGCAAATCGAAGAGCAAGCAAAAGATATTCAGATTCGGGTAGGCAAGTTGGGTGTTCATATTGCCAAGTTCGAAACGTACATGCAAAAACTCGGTGCAAGCCTTGGCACTACAGTCAACCATTTTAATAGTGCCCATAAAGAGCTTGGAAAAGTAGATAAAGACATTGTGAAGATTGCTGGCGCAGAACCTGGCACCGAGCCACTATTGATAGATAAACCACTACATGATGATTAACGGATAAAACACTCCGCACTATGCAGTGCGGAGTGTTTGTATGGAAGCAAAGCAGGCCTATACGGTTGCTTGCTTGTCGTCTGCGTGAACTAGGTCGCTCAGTGCATAGCCAAGTACACCACCAACGAGTGGAGTTAAAGCATAAATCATTACTGGCCATAGTTCCCATTTAGCAAATGCTTGTACAGACACAGCCACGGCTGGGTTTAGTACCACGCTACCAGATACGTACCCGGCTGCGGTAGAAGCAATAATCAAGCCGAGGTAGAGTGAACCGCCAAATACAAATGCTTTTGCGATTGGCTGAAGCTGACGTGCTGCTGCAGCAGCACCAAAAGCGAATACAACAGTACCGAGTAATTCAGCTGCAAGAACGAGCCATTCTTTACCTTCTGGTACAGGGTTTACTTTGAACAACTCAGGCGACGTTTGGCCGTACATCGCGGCTTGTTGGCTCACTTCTGGAGCAGCGTTAACAAATCCTGACAGTACAACCAATGCGAGTAACGCGCCGATTACTTGGGCGACGACGTAAACTGAAGCTCGCTTAATAGTGAGTCGGCGAGTAGCCAATGCACCAACGGTTAGGGCTGGGTTGACGTATGCGCCAGAAGCAGCACCGATTGCTAGTACGATAGTAACAAGGGCGAACATAATGAACAGTGGCTGTCCAGACGTTACGATAACCGTTGCAGCAAGTAAAAACGTACCGATAAGTTCCGCTACCGATGCGGTTACCAGTGATTCGCGTCGGACCTTAAAGCGGCCAAGACGTGATGCACGTGTAGCGGCTGCGGGTGCAGACGTTGCTGTAACAGTAGTTACTTTTGTTGTTGTTTTCTTGGCGGATGGGGCCGGTTTTTTGACCGACTTTTTGGTCGTCGCGGCCGATTTCTTGGTTGCCATGAATATTCCCTCCTTTAAACTAGAATATGAGAACAGTATATCACAGCTACCAAGCATTGTGCTTACGGTGTATAGTGAAAGTAATGGGACTTTATTTACAGCAAAAGAACGAACGAAGCGAATTGCAGCAGCGTATTGCTGCCGAGCTAGCCGAAAAGGCAAAAAAGAAAGCCGATGGTGAGGCCGAGCGGCCAGACGGCGTTACCGATTCGGCGTATTTAGAAAAAACCAAAAAGACCACCAGCCTTGCATGGGCATGGTTAGTAATAGCTATAGCTTTTGTCGGTATCCTTATCTGGCTTGTGACTCTTACGTTCTAGAGGTATACTGTTCATAATGAGCCCGAATGAGTCAATCGCCTTGGTTCGTGAGCAACTTTTGGCGAGGTATAAAACCTTAGATCGTAAAAGCGATATTTTAAAAGCACCCGAACTTAAAGAATTGTTCGCCCGAATTCCTACATTGGAGCCACATGAGCGCGC
>CAZVUR010000031.1:0-8023 GCA_964629385.1 uncultured Candidatus Saccharibacteria bacterium
TTCATGCTCAGCCCTATCGAATTCTTTGAGTTTGGTATCTATAGTGCCTGTATTGAATACGGCAACAAATGGTTCAGGACTTGTTATAGTAAGGGGAATAAGCCAGGTGCGTGCTACTTGGTAGTTGCCCTTCTTATATTCTTTGATTGCCTGTGTTGTTAGCGACATGGGTAATATAAACCAGAGTGCAATTAAAAGTACGATAAATACGAGCGGTGCAGACCATAATAATAATTTACGACGCCGAGCCCGACGCACAGCTTTATAATCCATCTTCGAAAGGTCAAAGTCCGAAGTGCTAGTCATGCTTTACCTCTGTCTTTTTCATTTCTATATATGCTTCAAAAACATTTTTCCATTCCCAAAACAATAGCATTACTAGTGGTACAGCAAATAGCCAATACAGGTTGATGTATGTTGAGACCGATTTACTCTCGTCAACAGCAGTTTTCACTCTAGTTGTTAACACAATATCATCTGCGTTATTTCTATTTTCATAATCTAAATTGGCCTTATCGGCTATCTTTTTAAGTGCTTCTTCGTCAAGTTTAGATACAGCAGGCACAAATTGTTTTGTGGCCGGATCAATAGTCTTTATAACATTACTCTCGGACTGATTCGCAGTATCCCCTACAATGCCTGTATTTTTTTGCATAGATGCCCCATCTTGTGTACCGTATCCGAATACACCTCCCCCATCTACAAGATCAGCTAGTGATTCGGAAGACATAATTTTTTTATCGGACGTTTGTTCGCCATCACCCATGTAGTATAGTAATCTGTTCCAATCAGGGTGAGCCGACTTTGAGTTTTTTAGCTGCTGCTCAATCAGCTCAAAGGGTTTATCGATACTGCTACCACTTGAGGTAGCAAACACTTCCCTATCAAGAGTATCCACAACAGATTCAAATATAGCTGAATCTGTTGTGGATGGCAGGACTAGTCTGGCCGAAGAGTCAAACGTAATCACCGAAATATGTGCACCCTTAAATTTTTCGCGAAGCAGTTTTAAGTCATGCTTTACCCCTTCAAGACGCATTTGTTTACTTTTATAATCATTTGCGCCCATGCTCGAGGTTGTATCTATGGCAAATATCACATCAAGATTGGTAGTTCCAGGAGAAGTTTTACCGCCCGGAATACTGATTCCTACTACCGAACACACTAATAGCAGGAGTATCGCTGCTATCCTCACTAGTCTCATCGCTTGATGTTGGTCTTTATTCCAGTATTCAACCACTTTCCATATGATGATTCCAAGACATATCACAATAACTGGTATAATTAACCACCATCCGAAGAGAGGTTCAAGTCTCATACGTTTAACCTCCACAGTAACCCTACCGATATAAGCGTCAAGAAAAGAATGACATATAAGAAAGGTTCTGGTCTATCGGCAATCGCAATAACCGGAAGGCTTTCTGCGTATACCGCTTCTTGCTTAGATATATCTGAAATTATTTTTTCTGAAGTGCCAGTATCACTAATACTATAATAGCTGCCGCCCGTTGATTTTACTGCAATCTTCAGTTTATTGTGGTCTGATGCCTTAGTATTGTCGCCGACACCCGGATCAATAGCGTAGATACGAATATTTTTTTCTTTCGCGTAAGCGATGGCTGCATCTAGCGTGATGATTGATTCGCCATTCTGCTCATTATCAGTTGCTAAAATGATTGATTGCGAACGTTGTTGTGCAGATGACCCTAAGTTATTTACGCAGGATACAATACCATCAGCGACAAGAGAAGTACCTTTATCGAATGCGGCTAATGTTCCTGTGGTCAGTTCCTCAAAATCTTCACCCTTTTGTACTCTTAGCGCGTTTTTTATGTTTTTTAGTCTACCGTTAATGAATGTGTAATCATCGTTAAGTGGGATAACACTGCTAGCCGAACTGTTAAATACTGTTAGTCCAAAACGTTGCCCCGAAAAACTGTCAATAAATCCGATGAATCTGTTTACCAAACGCGCGTCTGCTCGAAGTACCGAACCCGAAACATCGAGACAAAGCATGATATCACGACTCTGCTGGGCCGGCTTAATTTCTGAAACAGTTGCCGGCCGTGCAGTTAAAATAACTCCACATACCAACGTGATACTCAGCGAAATAAGTAGGATGGTTAAATATTTTCGATATTTAACCAGGATAGCTTTGTATTCTGGTAGTGCCGTTAGTCGGTCGCTGTGGGCGATAGGCGTCGGCTCATTACTTTTACCATGACGCTTTTGTAACACTAAAAAATATACCGTCACATATATCGCAGTAATGCCTATCCAAATTAGTGGCATCCACCAAAATATTATACCCATTGGGAGATTAGCTCCTTCGCAGTAGCAGCAGCTGTTTCGGGGTTACCATGTTCAATTACAGAAAACTCTTTTTCATAATAATCACCAATTAAGTTGGTTAGCTTTGGGTATGGTAAACGGACAAAGTCTCGCAGAGTCATTTTTTGAGTCGGAATGTAGGTTACTTCGTATACGAAATACCGTACGGTAATACTTAGTTCTTTATGAAATTGACGCAAGGTAATTTGTTGGGCTTTGTATCTACCGTATGAAGAATCAATCATCTCCAAATACTTTGCCTTAATAGTGACTAAATCAGTGTCTGCAGAACTTGGGCGAAGGCTTGCAATGGTTGCCGGGCTCTTTCTGCGACTTAAAAAAATAACGGCTACATACCATATCAGAATAAGACCGATAATACAAAGCCCAATAATCAGCCAAAGTAGTGAGTATTGGATGGGTGGATGCAGCGATAAATCACTTTTTTCTGGCATGCTTTTGTTGCTCCAATAGACGAATTATCTTAGATAAAGCATCATCTTCTTTTTCGATTCGCACTGTGCTTATTCCAAGACGTTTCAGTAGTTGACTTGACTGCTTCCACTGAGTTGCTACATAGTTCTTAAAGGCTTCTTCAACAAGTTTTTGACTTCGAATGAATTTTGGCAGCGAAGCAGATGGTTTTTCAACGTCATACAGAAATTTTTGGTTCCACATTTTATCACTGGGGTCAACATCGTCAATAGCAATAAATAGTATCTCGTGCTGAGCATCTAATCGGCGTAAAAGCTTTTCCTCTGTATTCCCAAATTCAATATTGTCACTAATTATTATTAACATCATACGCTGTTTAATATTTCGCTTTACATATTCTAGTAAGTTGGTTAGGTTACTTTTGGGTGACTCAAGCGAAGTGTCGTTATAAATATGCTGCAGTATTCGCTCTACCTGCTGACGACTGTCTTTGGGAGGTAAATAGGTAAGATGCTTACTATTACCAGCTACAAGTCCTACTAAATCAGCGTGACGTTGAGCGACAGAGGCAATGATACCGGCAGTCATTACTGTTACATCTCTTTTCATTTCACCAGCTTGTGTTGTTGCCGCCATGGCCTTGCCGGTATCTACAACAAGCAAAATTCTATATTTACGAATGGCTACATACCGTTTAATAAGTGTCTGTCCGCTTCGCGCGGTCGCTTTCCAATCCACATCTTTTATATCGTCATTCGGTACGTATTCTCTAAGATCTTCAAAGTCCATACTGCGGCCTTTAAATACAGAAGCGTACTCTCCCTCTAAGGCATTATGAACCTTTCGATTCGCGGTAATGCTCATTTTTTTTCTAACTTTCACAAGAAGATTAGGCATCGTTGTCAATCTAAGGAGTTACTATCGCTGCAAAAATCGCGTCGATGATTGCTTCGTGATGAACGTTATCTGCGACCGCTTCGAAGTTTAGTATTATTCTGTGCCGAAGAACACTGTAACGTAATAGCTTGACATCATCTGGGGTTACATAATCGCGTCCGTTTAATAAAGCCAAAGCTTTTGCTACTTGCATGAATGTGATACTTCCCCTTGGGCTAGCGCCAAATTCAACATATTTCGCAAGCTCGGGCTGAATGAAGTTTGCTGGGTACCGTGTGGCGGTAACGATATTTACAATATATTGTTTGATTGATTCGTCGATGTAAACTTTTTTGGTAAGCTCTTGTACATATACTATTTCTTCAATCTGGACAGATTGGTTTGGAGACAAGTTGTGGTCTAAAACACCGTTCTCAATTCGATTTAGCACTTCTATTTCTTCAACCGGTGTGGGGTAAGTGATTATCTCTTTAAGTAAAAAACGATCCATCTGAGCTTCAGGCAGTTCGTAAGTACCCTCTTGTTCAATTGGGTTCTGGGTAGCCAACACGACGAACGGATGTGGTAATTGGTATTTTACACCACCAATGGTTGTTTGGCGTTCTTGCATTGCTTCAAGCATCGCACTTTGCGTTTTAGCACTCGAACGGTTAATTTCGTCAAGTAGCACGAAGTTAGCATGAACAGGGCCAAGCTGTGTTTCAAAGGTCCCTTTGGTGTAGTTGTAGACTTGAGATCCAATGATATCACTCGGAAGCACGTCTGGCGTACACTGTATGCGGTGAAAACTTGCTTTAATAGAATCGGCTAACGTCTGTGCAGCGGTTGTTTTAGCAAGCCCAGGCACACTTTCCATTAGTACATGACCGTTGGCAATAAGAGCCACCATGAGGCTGGTGAATAGGTTATTCTGGCCAACCACCTTACTTTGAAAGAGTCCAGAAACAGACTCAATAATATGTCTTGAGCGAGCAAGATCCTCGGCTGAAATTACCGGTGTAGATGGCTGAAATGAATGACTGCCTATTTGAGCTGAAGTTTGCAAAGGCACCTGAGGGGCTGGTACTTGCGATGAAGCTGCTGATTCGGTTGGTGACATTTAATCTCCTTTAGTGCCAATAGGCAGTTATATGTTTTGTCAAGCTTCGCTTTTGCTCAATGGTATACTCATCTTGTTTCTGAAAATATCGATCTTTATCTGCTATTACACCACTCAGAACATCAAGCACCAAAGTCTCGTCGGCAGTCATTCGAACTTGCTCTGCTACAGTCGGACTTGCATTGCCAATTACAATGTGAAGGCTTTTTGGTAGTGCGTGATCCAACATTCTTCTGGCTATAAGTAAGGGAATTGGGTCAACTAGTACGTCACATGCCAAAATAACATCTCTCCCTGTTAATATATTCTGATCTAGTGTCATTTCATACGCTGCTTGCTTCTTCCTAGCTGCTGCCTTGGCGCTTTCTCTTTGTGAATTAACCAGTTCCTCGGCCTCTTTCGTAGTATCAGAATGAAGATAGGTCTCGCCCTTTGCATCAACCGCACCTATTAAAGTATACGCTCCGTTTTTCGAGTAGACGGGTTCGTAGACTAAAGGATACACCCATGCTCGTAATTGCCTAGCCATTGAGAGGCACGACAATAGAGACGCCTCATCTAAACATATAATTACTGCATCTTTGCCTACGTATTTATCAAGTCCTTGAGCCATCTGCTTACCCAACGTGACCCTATCGGTAAAGTACATGCCAAAGTTCCTTCCTGCTTATGGTAACTTTATCAAAATATATACGTTACCGCAACGGTGCTACCACTGAGATTAGATATGCTGAGCAACACGGTAGCCATAATAAGACATATCTTCAGTAACTTCTTTTAGTTCCCCAGGAAAAGCAACTGGATCAAATGACTCTCTATCTTGGTCGGCTGGAGCGTCAACTTCTAATACTTTTGGTTTATCTACACCGAAGTCATCGTATTTGAGAGAAAATTTTGTACCCTGCTGTTCATATACAAATTCTTGACGAATCTTTTCAATCCTGAGGGCAGACGAAGTCAGTAGGTCGTTATATTCTTCAGCTGTAATCTTTTGTTTTTCAGTTGTACGCTTACCGTCATTTGTAATTTTTGTAATCAATAATATTTGGACATCACCATTATCAAATCTTTTGTAAGCAAGCTTCTTTTCATTATCTTCGCCTGTTTCTAGCCAATCGGTTACAAGTACGAAACGCGTAACCTCAGTACTTAGCCTAAAAAGATCAACTAACCCACAAGTAAATTTTCTAGCATTATCATCAAGAACTTGCTTTTCGGGATTTTGCTTTGACTGAGGGTGGTTGTCCATAAATATATATTAGCAGCTGCCAACATTTAATAAAAAGTCTCCGAAACGGAGACGTATTTATACTGCTTATACTTGGCAGGGGCTTCAGGATGATTATCGAACCTATTGTGGTGTAATATAACTTCCAAAGAAAAACAGGCCAGTTGTTCGATACCTTAAATCAGGTATCAGTGACACTGGCCCAAGTCACTCGCATGATCGATCGGATTACTCCGTCTTAGGGATGCCAACCCTGTGTTGTCCTACTGCTTCTCGACCTCGATGACGTAGATGCCGAGACGCTCCTTGTGTGCGGGATAGATCTCACACAGGAGCTGGAGGGCGGTCGCCTCGTTGTTGACCTGCGGGACGATCTCTCGCCACGGTTCGGTCGCCAACATGTCAGCGAAGTTGTCGTAGACACGGATCGACTTGATCCGCACCACGCCCGAGGTGTGACCGGTTTCGAGCTGCAACAGCTCACCAGCCTTCAGGCGCTTGATGTTGTCGTACCCGACACGAACCTCCAGGGTCTTGCGACCCGACATGATCGCGTCGAAATACGGACGCTTGATGCGCATCTTACGCACGGTTGCTCCTTCCTTGTTGAAGTTCAGTCCCCACTGTTGCACGACGCTGTTCGGTGCGTATCCGCCAGGGAACACACCTTCGAGCGTCCAGCCGTGACGCTGGAGGCAGGCGACCTGCCACGGCTCGGGAACGAGGTGAACATACAGCTTGTGACCGTAGTCCGCCAGCAGTCCCTGAAGGTCGATGACAAGCGCTTCGAACGCTGCCTCCGACGACGCCACGAGCGGCATCAGCTTGATGGGCTGACCCTTCTTGGGTGTAGCGCCAGCGATGCCGACCACCTGACCGCCGCACTCGGCAGTGAAGATGATCTTGTACTTGGCATTCACGTCGCCAAGTTCCTTCCGCTTGTAGCCAGCGAACAGGGCGTCAACCCAGTCGTCGTCCACGCCACGGAAAACATCGCTCATCTGCGACAGGATGAGCTTTCGCGCGCCTTCGGCGTGCTTCTCCTCATCGAAGGGGATCACCGAGACATTGGGTGACTCGAAACCCGCCTCGTCCACGAGCTGCTTGTACAGCATGTGCTCGTCGACACCCTGCTTGTAGTGATCCTTCGCCGTTCCAGTGATGTGAAAGCCCTTCCGGAGGAAGAACTGGAGCGCCTTCTTGTTGGGCGAAGCGACGGTGCAGTACAGCTGCCGAGCACCGAGGTCGCGGGCGAAGTCTTTGGCATGCTCGAGCAGCATGCTTCCTATTCCCAGCTTCCCACGGTAGTCGGTGGTGACGATCAGCGGACTGATCTTCACCGTCTCCTGCTTCTTCTCCACGACGTGGATGATGCCTACACGCTGCCCGTCCTGCTCGGCAATGAACATGTACTGTCCAGCCGAGAAGTGACCGACGTGGTCGACGCCACCCTCCATGTGGGTGTCGAAGATGCGCTGTGCGTGCGCACGGTGGTCGCCGTCATAGAACGGGCTGAGCGCCCGAACCATGAGGTCAGCGACCCATTCGAAGTCGTCAGACGCCGCAGGGCGAATGACAACGTTGTTAATGACCGTTGATGCGGTCATGGTACACCTCCCGATGATTGCTAGGATTTTTTGGTTGACCTAGCAGGTGGATAGGACGAGAGTGATTATAACAGAGTTTATGGTTTTATGCAACCTACAGGAGCACAAATTCGATGCCGATAACGCCATCTTGTTTTTGTTGTTCAACAGAGTAGAATTCGTTGATTTGGTTTTCAAGCCATTCAACCCTTTCGCCACCAAACTTAGCAGGGTCATTGTGAGAGAAAAGATCATGGAATGTTTCGTAGCGCAGCAAGCCGATAACTTTTACCGATACGGTTTGATCGGTGTTTTCTCGGTTCGTAAAGACAATAGTATCGCCAATCTGGATCGTTTGGCGTTTTTCATCATATAGTCGTGATTCAATGGTTTTTGCGCCTGATGTAATGGCGTCAAATGGCACGGTGGCAAGTTGTAGTTGGTGGG
>CAZVUR010000032.1:0-7955 GCA_964629385.1 uncultured Candidatus Saccharibacteria bacterium
AATATCGAAACAGCCACTCGCGACGATAAGCGTAAAATCTCAATCAACGCGATGTACTACAGCCTTGAAGAAGTATACTATCCCACCCACAAGTCTTACCCTAAGACACTATCGAGCACCACGCTGCCATCGGTTGATAAAATCTTATTTAAAGATCCTGGGGGTACTGAAATCGGCAATGCCGATTCAGACTACAGCTACGAAGGCAAGAGTTGCGCGGGTAACGCCTGTAAAAGCTACACGCTTTATGCCCATTTAGAAAACGAAGCTGATTACAAAAAAGAAAGTCGTAACCGTTAGTTTTCGTACGGGTCTACAGCCCGGCCATTCTTAAATGATTCAATCGCATTGTTCAAGATTGCGACGTGGCGACGTGGGTTTGCCACATATGCGAATCGATAGGTTGTTTCTTCGCCTTCCGTGCTAAGCCTAACCGTGCCATAGTTAAGAAGCATTTGTAAAATGCCCGACTGCCGAAAACTGGCATCTTCGATACTTCCTAAACTTACGGTTTGTTCATGACGCGAAAATAGGCTGTGTTGAATTTCTTGGATGACGCTCTCGTTTGTCATATAAAACTGGTTCTGCAAATATACCCACACTGCGATTCCGCCGCCTACGCCCACAAGCATCATTAACAGTAGTGCTGGCAATATAATTTGCTCATACGTGGGAATAGTCAGCGGTACCAAATCATTTGTATCGGCTGGGTATATAATCAGCCCAATAACGATGACAATAAGAATAAGGGCCGTGGCAAATATAGGCATGAATAGCCCGATTGGGTGACGCTTGACGTCAAGAATAACGAACTCACCCTCGCTCAAGTTCAGATGAGGGTAGCGCTGCACCGACTGCGTATGTAGCTGCTTATACTGATCGCTGACCGAAAGATTAGCTGCTTCGGGGTTCCGCTTGGCATGCACGACTTTTGGCTCGTTGGCGTATTGTGCCCTAATTTGCGGGTCATAATTGTGCCCAGGAGCCGTTTGCGGGCTATTAGTTACATGTGAATTTGGTGTGTCGGGCTTCTGCTCAGGCGAATCGTTCATAGTGTTATTATACCAAGTCACTTCCCGAGCGGCCGACATGCTTACGGGCTTTATGAGTTACACGCCTTCCCCGTGGAGTGCGCTCGATAAATCCAATCTGTAGAAGATACGGCTCGTAAAAATCCTCAATTGTGCTGGCTTCATCGCCTGTTAGCGCTGCAATGGTATTGAGTCCTATTGGATTATCGCCATAGTTTTCAATCATGCTGATTAGCATACTCCTGTCTGCGGGATCAAGCCCCATCTCATCGATCTCCATCATAGCTAATGCTTGCGTTGTAGTAACCATATCAATAATCCCATCCCCATTCACATCAGCATAGTCACGCACGCGTTTAAGTAATCGGTTAGCGATTCGCGGTGTTAAGCGAGCACGATGAGACAGTGCTGTGGCGGATTCTGGCTTGATTTGTGTATCCAGAATTTTAGCGGCGCGGCTTATAATCTGAGCTATTTCTTCTGGTGTGTAAAATTCGAGCCGATATAAATGACCAAACCGGTCACGTAACGGGGCCGCCAAGCTACCAGTGCGAGTAGTGGCACCTATAACGGTGAACTTCGGTAAATCAAGCCTAACGCTACGAGCCGCTGGTCCTTTTCCAATTACAATGTCCAGTTTAAAATCTTCCATAGCACTATATAGCACTTCTTCAACAGCGCGGCTTAGGCGGTGAATTTCATCAATGAATAAAATATCGCCGTCTTGCAAGTTCGTTAAGATACTCGCTAAATCGCCAGCACGCTCAATGGCCGGGCCGGCTGTAACTCGCAGGCCCACGCCCATCTCGTTGGCAATCACGCTTGCCATGGTAGTCTTGCCAAGTCCCGGTGGCCCGTATAGCAACACATGGTCAATCGGATCACCGCGTTTTTTTGCGGCGGCAATCGCTAATTTCAAATTCTTTTTTAGGCGTTCTTGCCCAATATATTCGTCGAACGACTGCGGCCGCAGAGTAACTTCAATAAGCTGCTCATCTACGTCAGCCTCGTCCATGCTTGAATCTAATATACGTTGTATGGCCATTACCGCTTCAGTGCCTCGGTCACGCGCGTTGCAGTCGGAAGGCTTGCGTCTACGCCTTCGAGCGCCTTACTTGCATCGGCTAGTGTATACCCTAACGCCATCAAGGCTTCAAGCGCTTCGTCACTCATATTCAGTTCGGTATGCACAACAGTCTTCTCATAATGAGTCGGCAAGCCAACTTTATCTGCTAAATCAACAATCACGCGCTCAGCCGATTTTTTACCTACACCACTTGCCTTAGTGACAAACGCTACGTCACTGTTAGCAATGGCATTCCGTACCTGCTCGGCCGTGCCCAAACTAAGAATCGCCAATGCGGCTTTTGGACCGATTCCCTGTACGGTAATCAATAGTTCAAACAGCTTTTTTGCCGCCAGTGTAGAGAAACCAAACAACTCTTCGGCTTGCTCACGCACATGATGGTAGGTATACAGCATCACGTCGTCATTAAGGGTGAGATTATCGAAATCACCAGCAGGCACGGCTACTTCATAGCCAATACCGGCAACATCAACAATGATTGACCCCGCAAACTTCTCGGTAACCAGCCCCTTTACGTGAGCTATCATGCGATATACACTCCAGCTTTTCGCGCAGCCACAGCTTTGGATGTATCGGATCGCTCTAATCCTACAACCACACATCCATTCTGATCAACTTTTGACCCTGCAGGTGTACCTGGGCACGAGTCCTTATTATCAGGCACCCCATCTCCATCCGCATCTGGGTTTTTAGGCTGTTCAACACAATTTGGGTCATTTGCTGCTAAGTTCTCAAGACCTTTAACTTTACACATATCCGCCACGCAATCGGGGTCATTCGCCTTCAGGTTTTCTTTGCCTGCAATCGCACACTGCTCTTCTTTTGGTTTGTCTTTCTTTGGCTCATCTTTAGGCTTTTCTTCTTTGGCAGGAGTATCACACTTTTTCGGTACATTGGTAGAAAGGAATACGTCTGTTTTGATTCCTATTTCCGTACATACGGTTGCTTTCACGACACCGTTGGGCTGAGTGAAGCTTGGCGATGACGCACCGATTGCTTGTGACATCATTTGCCGCCAAATCGGGCCAGCCATGCCGGCACCACCGTTGTTCATAATGGTATTGTCGTTATTACCTACCCATACTCCCACTGCCACATTAGGCGTATACCCAATTGTCCATGCATCGCGTGAATCGTCGGTTGTGCCTGTTTTAACCGCCACTGTCTTTATTCTGCCGTCAGTTCCAACGACGTTCAATGAACTACCAAAATAGCTACTCCTGGTTTGATTATCCGAAAGTATATTCGATAATAAGTATGCCCCTTCTGAACTTAGTGCTTTCGAGCTCTTGTGGCTTTGTGTAAAGATCGTTTTGTTGTATTTATCTTTAATCGACGACAGAATTGTATAGTCGTAGTGAGTACCTTGGTTGGCAAAACTGGCGTATGCATTCGTCATTTCCGTCAGTGGTACCTCGGCCGCACCCAAAGCAAGAGATAGTCCATAACTAGAACTGTCTTTTAGTGTCGTAATTCCCAGTTTCTTGGCTGCAGTAATAGCATTATCGACACCCTCTTTTTGCATAACTTTTACGGCCGGAATATTGAGTGACCAGTCTAGGGCTTGCCGAACAGTAACCTCACCATGGTAAGTCCGACTGGCGTTTTGAGGCGTATAACCGCCGAAGTCGGTTGCCTTGTCTTCGAGCACAGTTGTTGGCGTAATCTTGCCACTCGCCAGCGCATCAGCATAGTAAATCGGCTTAAAGCTAGAGCCTGGCTGGCGTGGAGTGGTAGTCATATTAACTTTACCAAATTGCTCATTGTTATAGTCGGCACTTCCCACCAATGCCAATACACCTCCAGTATTGGGATCAATCGCTACTAAGCTGGCATTTGAACCTCCATTGTTTTGGATGTACTCCATGTTGCTAGCCACGGCGTCATTAGCACTATTTTGCAAATTCAAATCCAGTGTTGTAGTAACTTGGTACCCGCCACGCGTTACTTTTTCTTCGCCATATTTGTCGTATAGCTGGTTAAGCACCATTTCTGTAAAATGCGGAGCAGTATTCTTAATGCTCGAACCAGATGCGTAGGCAATGTTTTCTGCTAATGCAGCTTGCTTTTGGTCTTCGCTAATGTAGCCGTTCTTTACCATACGCGTTAGGACAGTTGTTTGACGCTCTTTTGCAAGCTCTGGATCACCACTAATCGGTGAATAGGCACTTGGCGCTGGCAAAACACCAATTAGCATGGCGCTTTCGGCCAGTGTTAAATCTTTTGGCTCTTTGTTAAAATAATTTTTCGCGGCTTGTTCGATACCAAACGAATTTTCACCATAGAATACCGAATTAAGATACATATCCAATATCTCGTCTTTCGAATAACGCTGTTCGATAGCCATCGCTATCACCAGTTCTTGGTACTTACGCAAAATCGTTTGGTTCTCGGTAAGTAAGGTATTTTTTGCCAATTGCTGGGTGATTGTTGAGCCGCCGCCGGTTATCTTACCTGCAGTCAGGTTAGACACTAAGGCGCGGCCTATGCCAAATATGTCAAATCCACCATGTTTATAAAAGTCTTTGTCTTCCGATGCGATCAGTGCATGCTTCGTGTTATCGGATATATCGTCCAGCTCGACTAGGTCTCGCGTCCCCGCTTTACCGGTAGAAAAGAAAACCGTACCATTCTTATCCATTAACTCTACGCCAGTATTATTTCGGTTCAGTAGTCGCTCTTTGTTTCCAATATCATTGTAGTAATACGCATAAGTAATTATTGGGGTAACAATAAGAAACGCCAAAATAGGCCCTGCTATAAGTAAGGCTTTTTGCTTTTTACTGAGCCCCTTAAACCACTTCCACCGCCGGTTCACGAATCGCTTTACTTTGCTCTGTGGAGTTACTTTACGGGTATATTTCCCTTGTCTGTACATATCTTAATTAGTATACCAAAATGACGCATAATCAAGTAGCTGCCCTAGAGGGTAGGTTGGGCAGCTATATAATGCGGTGGGGGTTTCTACCGCCATATCAACCATGGTAGCAATACAAGCTGATATTTTGCTTAAAATAATTTAGCGCGTCATCATGGCATGGGTAATAGCAGCAGCTAACGCATCGGCGGCATCATCGGGCTTTGGAATTTCTTTTAAGTTGAGCTGCAAACGCACCATTTCCTGTACCTGCTTTTTATCTGCCTTACCGTAGCCTGTAAGCGACTGTTTGATTTGTAAAGGCGTGTATTCAGCGATTAAAAGTCTTGCTTTACGGCCGGTTAGCATAGCTACGCCACGGGCATGACTCACGCTAATTGCTGTGGTAACATTTTGGGCAAAAAATAATTTCTCAATACTCATTTCATCTGGATTGGTTTCGGCAATAACTTCAGTCAACCCGTCAAAAATCTCCTCAAGCCGTTCGTCGAGCGGAGTATGAGCAGGCGTAGTGATAACCCCTGCCGTAACGAGGCTTGTTTTTGCGCCTTTCACATCGATTACGCCAAATCCCAGAATACCCGTGCCTGGGTCGATTCCAATAATTCTCACGTGAGTTTTTCCTCTTTATCGCCATCAACAATATATACTTCACCATCTTTTAATGTTTCATACTTCAGGCCATTTTGCTCAAAATAATCCACCATAGCCTGGGCCTCTTCACCCCATGCCTCTGACTGGTAATGTGGTACCAATTGCGGATACACCAATCCTAATCCGTCCCATACGATTTCTTCTTTGTAGCCTGCTGGTACAACGTACGGATCATCACCATGTTCGGTACCGCGGAGTGTTTTTGTCATGATTATCGAACCCGCGCTCGAACCGCCGTATACCATATCTGTAGTTTTGAGCGCATTCTGCAGTAGCGCATCAAACCCAGAATATTTAAACGCACGGCGCAGCAAAAACGTATTGCCGCCACTTACCCACACGAATGGCGCCGCTTCAACCAGTGGCTTTAAAGTATCAGGCGAACCAAAATAATTACGTAAGTCTAATTCAAAAAATTCAAAGCCAGCATCCTCAAATTCTTCCTTTTTTTCACAAACATGAGCTTCACGATCTTCCGCCGAATTGTAATCTTTTGCATTATCAATAAATAATACCCGTCTGTCATCGCCCACCATGCGCTTCAAATAATCTAAGTGGTTTCCAAATCCATGGCTCGATAAATACAACTTCATATACCCAGTATACCGCTATCCGCGGCTTGGTATGAACGAGGCTGCTTTTTTGATGAATTGTCCTACTTCACTACGCCATTCCCATCCGGCATAACTAAGCGCCAGCAAGCCTACACCTCCAAAGGCCCACCACCCCAGTGTTGCCTCGGTTGACGTGGCGACTGCTTCAACGGGAAAATCCGCTTCGACCATGGCTGCTTTAGTGCGGCACCTGTTGGTAGTCGGGTTACGTTCTTGGTTGGCAGCGCAGGGTTGTAATGTACTTGCTGTGGTGATAGAACGGCAACGATTCGTTTCTGGGTTACGTACTTGGTTGGAGGCACATGGGATTAGAAGCGACGAGCTCGCTGTTTCAATAGTTTTACACCTGTTTGTCTCAGGATTACGATATTTACCGTCACCACAACTCGTTTGCACGTCAGTAACCTGAATTTTATTACAGTACCCGGTTTCAAGATTGCGGACATATCCATCTTCGCAAAGAGCAAACTCTTGCCAAACATTGAAGGCGTTCGGTGTAATCGCATAGGTTTGTAGCCACGTATTGTCTATCAGTACTAACGATGTATTCTCCGCCATATCTGCGTAACTAGCCGAATCAATTTCAGTCTTTAGGTCCGAAGACAGTAGATAAACCGTTCCACTCGTTGTTTTGGTAAGCGTGAGGGGCGTGTCTTTGATATAAATCGCTTGTACGGCTTTGGGCGCTATATTTCCAGATAAAACGTAGTTATTCGTCGTACTACGGTTTGTTTGAATTACGCATCCATCCAACAGTAAATCCATGTCGGTGGTGTTCATAATCTCAATAAATTGATCCTCGCTCGCTACATTAGCTGCTATTTCACTCACAACCAATCCTTCACACATATTTACTTCTACCGGCACGGCGAACTGATTTGCCACATTACCGGGACTTGGAAAGGTCGTCCATTCCCACACGGATGACGATTGATTATAACTCCACGCTTCACTATCATGACCTGAACTCGATGGATAGCCGACTATGCTTGAGTCATAGCGTAAGATACCATAGGTATCTTCCAGCCATACCCAACTTCCGCTCGAACTAAGCGAGATAGGAAAGCTCGCATACTCGCCAGATTGAAGTACTCCGCTTAACTGCGCAGTGTTGCTGCTTGTTGATGTTTGCCCGTATGACCCTGCCCTTAGGCGAAATTTAGAGAGATCAACAGGCTGGTTTGTTCCGTTAAAAATTTTTACGTAATCACTACAGCTGGCAGTACCGGTGGGTGCACAGGATGGCGCATCCGGAAAGATTTCAACGATTGTCGCATCGAAAGAGGCTGGCGGTACATACAATCCGTCACTCGCAACTATAAAGCTTGCCGGTGGTATAAACGCATTAAATGTCGTGGTGTAATTGCCGGTCGCCGATGATGTTGTGCGCGTGAAATAGAATGTTGCCGGCGTACCAGCCACCCTTACTGTTGAAGAAGTAATCGATGGACTAACGATCTCATCATTCAAATTGCTAACTGTGGGTGGGACTAACACTACCGACGTTAGTATGGGATCAACTGGTGTAGCACCAGTAAATATAAAAGTTGCTGATGGTAGCACTGAACTTTTTGCAACCGTTATATATTGCTTGGGTGCAAGATTCCCGTATAAGTCAATCAAATTATACCTCGCGCCACCATATTCGTATGCCACCTTCCATCCAGAAAGGTCAACAATGCTCGTTGAAG
>CAZVUR010000033.1:0-2058 GCA_964629385.1 uncultured Candidatus Saccharibacteria bacterium
ACACGCTAAGTTGGCAGATGATGGCGACGAACCCGCAATGGACGTATCTGAAAGCGTGATTGCCGGGCTAGCTGAACCGCCAAAGGACGGTGAGGCGCTTAAGCCTGCCAAGGTAAAGAATAAAAAAGCTAAAGTACCCGACTTCAATACATTTCGTAAAAAAATGATTTTTGCCGGAATTGGCGGCGTACTACTAATTGCATTCTTAGTGTGGGCAATCTTTTTTGCGCCACACGCAACCATAGTGGTGTCTGCTAAAACCACTGATAAATCGGTAAATGCCAAAGTAACTGCCAGCGATACGGTAGCCACGGACGCATCGAAAAACACTGTCAAAGCCATGAAGGTATCGAAGACCGAAGATAAAAAAGTAAATTTCCAGGCGACTGGCAGCAAGAATGTTGGCGAAAAAGCTACCGGTACTGTTAACTTTAGCAACGGTAGCTTGTCGAGTCAGTCCATACCCGCCGGAACACGGCTCACCACGTCCGGCGGCCTCGTATTCGTTACCGACAGTTCGACTACGATACCAGCGGCAGGGCTAGGCAACTGTGGCGGGCAAGCCTGTGTGGCCAACGGCAGTGGCTCTGTTGACGTTACAGCCGAGGAGGGTGGTGCGAAATATAATGCTGCCACCGGTTCTATGTCTGGTGCGCCAAGCGGCGTCACCGCACGGCTCAGTGGGCCTACCTCTGGTGGTACCGATAAAATCGCCAAAGTTGTTACCGATGCAGACATCCAAAAAGCCAAAGAAGACATGGTGAGCGATGAAAATAACGGCAAAGAAGACGAACTGAAGTCTTCGCTAAAAGGTGCAAAGTATGTAGAAGGTAGCTACAAAGTTGCCTACGCTGACGTGACGTCAACACCAGCAGTAAACCAAGAGGCTTCTAGCGGTACGGCCGTGCTGAGCGCCAAGGTAACATATAGTATTTACGGCATCAGTTCAAGCGAGCTTGGAAAGTTCCTTGATGAGTACTTGCAGAAAGAACTTGACGGCGACAAGGCCCAGTATGTGTACGATAACGGTAAAGATGATGCTGAGTTTCAGGATGTTACCAATACCGATACGGGGGCAACCTTTACGATTGTTGCCACCGCAAAAGTTGGCCCTAAGCTTGATGAAGACGAAATCCGTCAACAGTCATTAGGCAAGAAGGGTGGTGAAATCCAAGAAGCACTCCAAACGATTCCGGGCGTCGAAAGTGTTGACGTAAGCTACTTCCCGTTCTGGGTAAATTCGGTTCCGAACGACCCGAAAAAGGTAACGGTAGAATTTAAAGTTAATGACTAAACATACGCAGCTACTCGGGCTTGATGTGGGGGCTGCTCGAATTGGCGTGGCCCTGGCAGATACGGGCGTGCGTATCGCCGTTCCTAGCAATGTAATTGAAGTAAATGGACATGAGGTGGCTGCTGTAACAGAGCTGGTACTGAAACATGCTATCAACACCATTGTAATTGGTTATCCGCGCAACCAATCTGGCGAACCTACACAGCAAACAGCGTATGTTGAGGCCTTCGCTAATACGCTGAAAGACATCGATGCGAAAATCGTGTTTCAAGATGAATCGCTTACCAGCGTAATTGCCGAGCAACGCTTGAATGCACGCCGACAACCTTATACAAAAGGTGATATCGATTGCGAAGCGGCGGCAATCATTCTGCAAGATTATATGGAGCAAAACCTATGAACGATTTTCTACCAAAGCGCCCGCAGGCAGATGCGAGCCGGCCACGGTTTGGTAAACCGAGTGCTACTGCACCGCAGCAGCCAACCTTACCGGCCACTAATACCCCGCAAACCACTGCGTCACCTTCGCCGGCCAGTACAGAAATGCCTTCTGGAGGTATTACATTACCCGATCAGCCCACCTCGTTGGCCGTGACGCCACCAAAAAAGCGGTGGGGGGTAAAAAAATGGCTTTTAGCGGGAGCAATAGGTTTGCTCGTTGTCGCTATCATTGGAGCACTCGCAGCATATGTGTGGTATCAACAGAACTTGCGAGCGGTTGAACCTGGTAGCGACGAAATGGTGCGCGTAACCATAAAGCCAGG
>CAZVUR010000033.1:2158-7924 GCA_964629385.1 uncultured Candidatus Saccharibacteria bacterium
TGCGAGCGGTTGAACCTGGTAGCGACGAAATGGTGCGCGTAACCATAAAGCCAGGTACAAGCCCAGAAGGGATAGCTAGCCAGCTAAAAGAAAACAACCTCATACGTAACGAAGTAGCATTTAACTGGTATGTACGTGCTGAAAATAAATCAGGCTTGCTGCAAGCAGGCGCATACCGCTTAGGGAAGGGGGAAGACGTGCCAACCATCGTAAAACACCTTACGTCTGGAACCACTGATACATTCGATATAACGTTCCTACCAGGGGCGACTTTGGCAGATCATCGCAAGGTACTGCTAGACGCTGGCTACAGTGAAGTAGATGTAGATGCAGCACTAAATAAAACGTACGATAGCCCATTATTTGCCGGTAAGCCTGCTACTGCCGACTTAGAAGGCTACATTTATGGGGAAACCTATAGTTTTGGGGCAACAGCCACACCGCAAGAAATACTCACCTATGTATTCGATCATTTTTATACCGTTGTGAAACAAGAAAAACTCGAAGAAGCCTATAAGCAACGTGGTTTTAACTTGTATCAAGGTATCACGCTTGCGTCGATTATCCAACGCGAAGTCGCAACACCCGAAGATGCTGCTCAAGTTTCGCAGGTATTCCAGCTACGCCTCAGTCGTGATATGCCGTTGGGGTCTGATGTGACCTACCAGTATATTGCCGACAAGACTGGCCAAGAGCGTAGCGTTGATCTGGACTCGCCGTATAATACGCGTAAATATCCAGGTTTGCCACCAGGGCCAATCTCATCCCCAGGACTTGCAAGTCTTAAGGCGGTGGCACGTCCGGCAGCTGGTGATTACCTCTACTTTTTGAGCGGCGACGACGATAAAACATATTTTGCTCGTACTAACGAAGAGCATGAACAAAATATTCGTGAGCACTGCCAGAAAAAGTGTCAAATCATTTAGTTGACATATCATAAAAAACGTATATTAAAAAATGCATTGACAGGTTATGCAAGCATTGCTATTATGAATAAAGCACATTTACGGGATTTAGCATCACTAAAGGAATCTACCCCGGTAGGTACCTTCTGCGAGTTGAGTGCCGTACCCCTAGTAAATGAGCATTACCCGGAACTGTCGTTACGGACACGGAACTTAAGAAAAACTACTATTAATTAATATTAGGTCGATCATAAGTGTCCCGTTCTACTGCGAGAAGAAAGACAAAGTACTGGTAATAGCCCTTGGAGTAATCCAAAGTGGCAGGAGAACGATAATTCGTAATCAAATCGATCCAAGCGGCAGCTTGGCATCACCCACCACAAACTTGCGTCAGCAAGTTTTACACAAACACACACGGGTTGGCAAAAACAAAGCTACACCGTCTGCTGGTAAAATAGCTGCTTACGCTAGTGCTTTCCTGCTACTTATTGCAGTAGTTGCTATTGGCTACCAATCGCCGCAAAAGGCGAATAGCCAGGTTGCTGTTGTAACTCCCCAAACTGATGTTACTGGTACCGATGAGGTAGCACCATCGGTTGACGAATTGGTGGCAACAGATGTCGCCGCCGACCTGGCATCCCGAGCTAATCTGCCAATCGCTCCAAATATTGCCAATGCATCAATTTCGTTGGCTGCAAAAAGTGAATTGGCTCAAACTGATACAACGGCTATCACGAAGCCGCAAATTATTCAGCCAACCAGTACTCGTACCGAAATCATTACCTATACAGCCAAGCCAGGCGAAACAATTCCTGTCATCGCAGCTCAATTTGGTATTTCAGCCGATACAGTCCGCTGGGCAAACGACATTAACGGCGACGCCGTTGAACCAGGCCGTACGCTTAAAATATTGCCTCAAAGCGGTATTTTATATACAGCTGCAGCTGGCGACACCATTGAATCAATCGCTACTAAGTATCAGGCCGATGCAAATCGCATAAAAACCGTTAATAACCTTGAATTAAAGGGAATTACTGCTGGCGCACAGATTATGATTCCGGATGGTATCAAGCCAGCTCCTGTACCAGTAGCGGCGCCACGTGCAACCGGTAACGGCTATAGCATGGGCGGATCTGCCTTGAACCGTAACGTTTTTGCCTCGGCCGGTAATCGCTATGCCTACGGTAACTGTACGTGGTATGCGTACGAACGCCGTGCTCAACTTGGTCGCCCAATCGGCAGCTTCTGGGGTAATGGTGGTTCATGGGGTTACAGCGCAGCGGCAGCTGGGTTCCTTGTAAACAACACACCTGAAGCTGGTGCCATTCTCGTTGAAGCAGGCAGTCCTGGCCACGTCGCTATCGTTGAGCGCGTGCTAGATAATGGTGACATTTACATTACCGAAATGAACAACTACGCCTATGGCGGCTTTGGTATCGTGAACGATCGAACCATATCAGCTGGTCAAGCCGCGGCATATCGCTACATTCACTAGCAGTGAAAAAAAGGAGGGGCTAGCCCCTCCAATTCTATTTTGAAGTGAATTAAAAATAGAATCCTCCCCCTAAAGCTCGCATATCGTCTCGTGCAAGTGGGTATTACCCCTGTTAATACAGGGGTAATTTTGATATAATACCACTAAGTATGTTTGTCGATACCGCGAAAGTGACCATTCAAGCAGGCAAAGGCGGCGACGGAGCCGTCAGTTTTCGGCATGAAATTTACGTAGATAAAGGCGGGCCAGATGGCGGCGATGGCGGCAGGGGCGGTGACGTTATATTTAAAGCCACTAAAGACCTTAACACGCTACTCGATTTTCGCTACAAACCTGAATTAAAAGCCAAACCCGGCCAAAATGGTGCCAAGCGTAATCGCCGCGGCAGAAGCGGCGAGCCACTCGTCGTAAAAGTGCCTATGGGAACCGTGGTAAAGCGTGATGGCATCGTTATTGCCGACCTGATAGCAGATGCCCAAGAAGTAATCATTGCCAAAGGCGGTGATGGTGGTTTTGGCAATGCTCACTTCAAATCAAGCACACGCCAAGCACCAAAAATAGCCGAACTAGGTGAGGCTGGTGATGAGTTTGAAGCCGAGCTCGAACTTAAGCTACTAGCCGATGTAGGACTGGTCGGATTCCCGAATGCCGGTAAATCAACTTTTCTTAGCGTCGTATCAAATGCCCGCCCAGAAATCGCAGATTACGCCTTTACAACACTTACCCCAAACTTAGGTGTAGCTGATATTGATGACGGCAGTTTGTTGATAGCGGACATTCCGGGCTTGATCGAAGGCGCTAGCCAGGGCAAGGGCCTAGGTGATGCGTTCCTGCGCCACGTTGAACGTACATCGCTTTTACTTCATCTAATCGATGCCTACTCGAATGATATCGCTTCTGACTATGCGGTGATTCGTAAGGAACTGGCCGATTACAGTCCGGAACTTGCCGAGCGCCCTGAAGTCGTGGCTATTACTAAAATCGAAGGTCTAGACGACGAACTCCTAGCCATGCAACTTGATGCCGCCAAAGCTGCGGCCGGCCATAGTAATGTAGTGGCCATTTCATCCACGGCACATAAGGGTATCAAAGAGCTACTGCGCATGCTTAAGTCGGAAGTCGAAGCTATCCGCCGTAGCGAGCAAGAACATGCCGAAGCAGAGGATGAAGATGGAGGTGTTGCTCGTATTACGCTAAATAGTGAAGAGCTATCAAAAGCATGGACTGTAGCAAAACTAGAGGACGGCTCATACAGAGTTGCTGGCGAACGTATAGAAAAATTTGCACGCCGTACTAATTTTGAAGGTGGCTACCAAAACATTAACCGCCTTCGCGACATTATGAAAAAAATGGGTATAACCTACGAACTTCGCCGTGCAGGGGCTGAAGGTGACTCAATAATTCGGATAGGAAATAACGAATTAACACTGGTAGAACAATAAAATTCCCCAAAAGTATTGACAAAATAAACCTAAAGTGATATAATTCAATTCAACCTCTAGTTGAAGGGCAACTTTCCTAGTAGGATATCTTAAGCCTGTCTTGTTCAACACCCGCTGCGGGTGATTTTTTATGCACCTTGTTGGCGTATGGTATGATAAATGCATCCTACGGGTTGAGACAAAGTGCTCCCCGATTGGGAGTACATGTAATTTGTCGAAACCTTCGCATGTCCTGCAGCGCAGAGTTAGTCTGTGGGTCGGGCGCGGGGAGGTCCCTAGAGCGCCGGTTTTTGTCCATACTAGGGTAAGCTGCTGCAGTGCCATGACCCACACGGGGTCTATATTCATCATTACCTTATAGCAATCGCCTTCTGGAGGCGGCACAATAAGAGGAGGGTGAACCATGACGGCTGCTCGCAGCTCGCCGAACGGTGGCGGCATCTGACCTCTCGCGGCGTCCCGCCCAAGCAATGAGGTCCTTGGGCACGTTCCTTCGAGCGTGAGTGGGGCTGGCGCGAGCTGGCCCCACTCCGGAGGTTTCGACAAATATATTCTTGAAACTTCAAACCACACTAAACAAAGGGTGGTTTTTGTATGCTAAGCTAAGAGCAATGGCTCAAACATTCTTTTTCTACGATCTTGAAACCAGTGGCTTGAATCCGCGGACAGATAGAATCATGCAATTTGCGGGCCAGCGAACGGATATGAAGCTGGCGCCGATTGGTGAGCCTATCAATGTGCTCGTAAAACTCAATGATGATACATTGCCAAGCCCAGATGCTGTCATGGTAACTGGCATAACACCACAAAGCACCCAGGCCGATGGCTACACCGAAGCAGAGTTCGCTAAATTTTTACACAGTGAAGTATTTACCGAAAATACCATAACCGTTGGCTTTAACAGTGTGCGGTTTGACGATGAGTTTATTCGTTGTTTGTTTTGGCGCAATTTTTACGACCCCTACCAATGGTGCTGGAAAGAAGGCCGCTCACGGTGGGATTTGCTTGATGTGGTGCGGATGACGCGCGCCCTCCGGCCGGAAGGAATCGAATGGCCAGTAGATGACGAGGGGAGGCCTACCAATAGGCTCGAACTTATTACAAAAGCTAATGGGATAGTTCATGCGAACGCTCACGATGCATTAAGTGACGTACAGGCGTTGATTGATGTCAGTCGCCTGCTAAAAGAAAAGCAAGGCAAACTTTTTGATTATTTGTTGAGCATACGCGATAAGAAATCCGTACAAAATCTTGTAAATCTAGATAATAAGCAGCCATTCGTATATACCAGTGGCCGGTACGATGCGGCCTATAACAAAACAACCGTCGCATTCCCGCTAACGTCAGCCCCTAACAGCAACGCAGTGGTGTACGATCTTCGCCACGATCCTACGCCATTCATTGTACTTACTGAGCAAGAACTAACCAAAAAACTATTTGCCACGTGGGATGAACGAAAATCCGAAGGGTTCGTGCCGGTACCCGTAAAAACACTGCAATACAATCGCTGCCCAGCGGTAGCGCCGTTAGGGGTTTTAGAACAAGCTGATGGTTGGAATAAAATTGGATTATCAGTAGATCTAATCGAAAAGCATAAAGCCGTGTTGCTACAAAACCCTGATTTTGCCGAGCGGATCCGTACGGCTGTAGAGAAACGACCGGAATTCGCACCCGAAAAAGACGCAGAAGCGAGACTGTACGATGGTTTTATAAGCGGCCCAGATAACGTGAGGGTTGAAACAGTGCGCAATGCGGATGCTAGGCAGCTCGCAGATTTCCACCCCAATTTCGATGATGAACGCCTGAGCGACTTACTGCTTCGCTATAAGGCGCGCAGCTACCCTACCAGCTTAAGCGAAGACGAAGCCCGCACATGGGAAGCGTGGCGCAGCGAGCGATTACATGCCCAGCTACCTTCATTCGT
>CAZVUR010000034.1:0-3588 GCA_964629385.1 uncultured Candidatus Saccharibacteria bacterium
CTCCTTGCCAGAATAAAAGCAAGCTTTTTCTAGCTGCGATCGGCTTCACCAATCCGAGCCACCCCCACCAATTTAGATTGAATCACCCCAAGATTCTGTTGCTTTCCGACGTAGTTCAGCCACGTCGGCTTTTTGTTTTTCAGCAATTTCTTGTGGCGATGGAGCCGCATCGCGTGCTCTTGCATCAGCAAGCGCTTGCCGCGCCAGGGCAACTCCTTTAGTTTTCTGTGCTTGTTCATCAGGAGTTAGCTCACGAGTTGCCTGAACACCACCTCGATACACATCCGCGCGGCCACCATCATTAAAATCTCGTACTGCGCCCGTTCTATGATATGTTAGTGGCTTGCCTGGTAACTTACGTCCTTTTTTAACAACTTTTGTTACGCTTTCAACGCCAAGACGCGCATCACCAAGCGTATAGCTACCGAGCTTATCGGCTTCTTGATCACGACGAATATCTTCGAAGGATTCACTCATACTTTAATATTACCATAAACGGTAACAAAAGTCAATCTACTCCCAGCGGAAGACCCGGAACGCGATCACGTATATCACGACGAGCCAAATACCAAGTAAGCCAATTTGCGGCATAATTTCCCATAAATGTTTGCCTTCGGTGGCAATTAAACGAATGCCGTCGATTACTGGCGTAAGTGGCAACAAGCCCGATAGATTCTGGAGCCATTCTGGCATTAAGAAGCGCGGGAAGAAGGTGCCCGATAAAAACATCATTGGAAACACCACGATATTCGAGAGTGGCGCCGCCTGGCGTTCATTCTTGGCCCATCCACCAATGGCAAGGCCAATACCGAGGATTGTAATAATACTGAGCACGATGAATATACCAAGTTCTAAGTAATTACCAACGACTTCGAGATGGAACACAGCAATAGCTACCGCGAACATGACGGCAATGGCTACCAAGCCAATGATAGCCTGGCCTATCATGGTAGATAAGAAATACTGCCATACCCTAAGGGGCGTGGTGCTAAGCCGGCGCAAGATACCCATCTTTTTAAGCTCTGGGAACACGTTGACAGGGCCAAAAATACCCATACCAATGATGGCAAAGCCAAGTAAGCCAGCGAAGGTATAGTCAAAGGCCGACAAGCTATTTTCTTCTAGTTGCTCGCCTTTAACCGTAAACGGCACACTTACGTCAACAAATTGGGCATTGATTTTTTTAAATTGCGAATCAAGAACAGAGGTAAGGGTTTGGCCAGATTGCTTGTTATTTTGTGTATAGAGTACCTTAGCCTCACCACTAGGGTACTGATTGCCCGACTGTACTTCTCCGAATTCTTTCGGAAGCACGATAGTAGCGTCAATTTGCGACTGGCTCATTTTTTCTTTGGCTTGTTCGGATGTCTTTACATCTTCGTCAACTTTAAGCACTTTACTCGCCTTTGCCTGTTTTACGAAATCTTTGGCAAATGACGAGTTTGATTCGTTAATCAGGGCTACATTCAATGAGATGTCGCCGCTGCCACTATTCAGGCTGCCAAACACAAACAAAAAGATCAGCGGGAAGCCAATTGTGAAGAAAATTGCCAATTTATCACGGAAAAAGCGGCGGGTGTTAATTTTAACAAAGGTTTTAACTGTATAGAACGACTTGTTCATACTAGCTTTCCCCTCGCAGTTCCTTACCGGTAAGGTCGATAAATACATCTTCTAGGTTAGCTTGCTCAACGTGCTGTTCCTTTTTGAAGCCACGCTTCAACAGCGCCTTGATGAGGTTTTTAGGAGTATCGATGGCCACGATTTTGCCATTATCCATTACGGCAATGCGGTCACACAGGATTTCAGCTTCATCCATGTAGTGGGTAGTCATAATAACGCTAATACCTTTGTCGCGTACCTTTTCTATAAGATCCCACAAATGGCGGCGGGCCTGTGGGTCAAGCCCAGTGGTAGGCTCGTCCAAAAAGAACACTTTAGGACCGTGCACGAGCGCCGTTGTGATGCTTAAGCGTTGTTTCTGACCACCTGATAGGTCTTCAACATAGCTGTTGGCTTTTTCTTCTAGGTCAACGTCTCGTAGGAATTCCATAACGTCAACGCTCTCGCCGTAGGCGGCTGCAAACATTTCGATGATTTCTTTTAGCTTGGTTTTATCTTGAAACGCCGGGGATTGCGGCTGAACGCCAATCAAGTATTTAATCTTTTGTGGATGCTTTCCCACGTCAATGCCGTCTATTACCACTTTCCCTTCATCGATAGGGCGAAGTGTTTCCATCATTTCGAGTGTGGTGGTTTTACCGGCGCCGTTCGGGCCCAAAATTCCAAATATCTCGCCTTTTTTAACGCTAAAACTTACGCCGTCTACGGCTTGCTTGTCGCCGTAGCGCTTTTTTAAATCTGTTACCTCTACCATTGCTTTCATTATGATTAATTATACCGCAAGCAAACGAGAGAGGGCTAAAAAAGCTACAAACAAAAAAACCTCGCTAGCGAAGGCGGGTTACTGCGGACCTCAACCTTCGCGTCAAGCACGAGGCATTTTTTGGCACCTGTTTGTTTGATACTACTGTAGCATCAAAGGCGCTTATGTTTCAATACGAATTTTAATGTATTTTTTGCTAAGAAAAATTATTTCTTCTTAGATACGGTTAGGAAACCGTTACGTGGGTTTTCCTTAACAACGCGGTCTTCAGGTAGGTCTACTGGTGTACCTTTAGCGTTCTTTTCTACCTTCGCGAAGAAGTAGATAGTTTGTGGTTTACCACCACGAAGGGTTACTTCGGTTTTGTGTAGGTAGTAGGTGATGCCCTTCGAGTTTGTGTGCTTGTAAGCCATTGGTCTTATACCTCCTTTAGTTCTTACAAGAGTTAGCGTACGCCTAAGGGGTGGCCCCTGTCAACACCTAAATGTTAGTATAATGCCGATGAAGCATGGCGCGCAGTAATAGCAAACTGACAATTCGGGCGATTATTACTACTGTTATAACAAGGCAAACCACCACTGCGAAGCCGGCAAAATCCGGCGACCACATTGGGCTAGAAAAAGAGTGCCGGTAGAGACTTGGATTGGGCAGTACGGCCTTATCTGGCGCATTGCTGCCAGACGGATATTTAGCTAATTCGGCCGCAAAACATTGCACATATGCCTGCGAATAGCCGGAATATTGTGCCTTACATGCAGCGTCGGCTTTAGCGTTAATATTATCGGCAGTATTATTCACGCTGGCTGCTGCGATTGCCGCTTGCGTATCGCGCTGATATTGTTCGGCTAAATACACCACACCCGTATCGGCATTCATATGGGCCGCCGAGTAACGCTGCAGATCAAATAAGCGTGCCTTAGTAATTTCGTTATCGCCTTGTTTATCGGCATTAATTACAGCCGTACGTCGTTCCACCATGCCAATATTGTTTAGGCGTAAAAAGGTAGCCGCCAGCAGTAACATTACCACCAATATCAGCAAAAGCTGCCATGTTTTGATACGTTGCAGCCAATGGATTCCCTGTTTAATACGACGTTTATGTGCCACTGTAAAAGAAGTTACCTCACCCTTTTTGTCTGTGGCTTTAGTATACCACGCCGCTATCGCTTATACAGCGGGAAGCGTGGCGCCGCAATAAGCAA
>CAZVUR010000034.1:3688-7823 GCA_964629385.1 uncultured Candidatus Saccharibacteria bacterium
GTATACCACGCCGCTATCGCTTATACAGCGGGAAGCGTGGCGCCGCAATAAGCAATGTAACAAAAGCCGCGAATACGTAAAATACGGTGAGTCCACTAATAGATCCATACATGGTGGCAAATAACGCCAGGGCAAGCGTAGCAATAGTCGCCCCTGCGTTCCCAGCGATTTCCATGAGCGATAGGTAGACAATACGATACCCAGGTGTATCGGCCAAATCAAATTCGCCCCTAGTAAACGCTAGTGAGTAACCCGTGTATGCTGCTTCGTTGACTGCGTTGGTCAGAATAATACCAGATGACGTGCTAACCGTGGGCCTAAGCAGGTGCAGCAACGAGTTTACTACTACTGTGCTCCTGAGCAGTAAAAGACCCTGCCGACGATCGACCAACCTGCCAAATACATACGATGTCGCAAGAGCCACTACCATACTTATAGAAGTAAATGCGCCAATCTTTGCATACAATTCATCACCGTCACTCGCAAATATAGCCACGCTGATAAATAAGTTCCAAGCGACACCACTGGCCACGATATCAACACCCAGTGATGAATTGGCCCGCAGGCTACGCCAAGTTTTTTTCCATGGAAATCCCCGTAGCGATATTTTTTGGTGGGTTTTAACTGGCTCTGCAGTACGGAATAACGGTATAGCCGACAAAATAAACAATGATATCGATAACGCGAATGCCCAGGTTGGGCCAAACAAGCTGGCAACAACTCCGCCTACTAGTGGGCTGGTACCAGCTGCGATCTTTTCAACAATATTCATGAACCCGATTTCTTTACCGGCGTGATTATTATGTTTGACTTTCGAAAAGTCAATCATGTAACACAGATTATTTAAGGTACCAGCGCCACCTTGAATAAAACACCACAAAATAATCACCGATACCCCGAATATTGGTGCCGCCATTAAGCAAGCAAGCCCCGCGGCAAATAACAAGTTTGCGATAAACAGCCCGTGTTTTGGCCCAATTTGTGCCACTACCACTGCAGCCACAGGTACGGCTACTGTTTTAATTCCGTAGTATAGCGCCCAAAATAACGCGATTTCGGCAACGCTATAGCCAAGTTTGTACAAATATACCGAGCCAAACGCCATGACGAATCGGAATGCAAACATTGTCATCATGCGCGAAGCATACAATTCGGCCACCTCACCAAACGTGGCATACCGCCAAAAATGGCGCCGTTTTAAGAAACGATGGATTATTTGTTGAATCATAATTTTTTTATATTTTTGCCCACCTGTATCTACTCGTTCATTATACTACAGTGCTATACTACAAGCATGAACATTTTCTTTAGCGGCATTGGGGGGGTTGGTATTGGCGCCCTGGCTCAGCTTGCCCAAGATGCCGGCCACACAGTGCTGGGGAGCGATACGGCCGAAAGTTTAATGACCAAGGCGCTTATAGAACGTGACATCATGGTGAGCATTAAACAAGACGGACACCACCTAAAAAGTGCTCATAAAAAGACCCCGATTGATTGGTACGTGTATACATCTGCACTGCCCGAAGATCATCCCGAACTCCACGCCGCCAAGCACCTTGGTATAAAATGCACCAAACGCGACGAACTGCTAAAAGAAATTATCGCTGAAAAAGATTTGCAACTGATTGCAGTAAGCGGCACGCATGGAAAAACGACCACCACTGGCATGATGATTTGGGCAATGCAACAAGCAGGTGTGCCTGTTAGCTACTCAATTGGTACGACGCTAAGCTTTGGGCCAGGTGGCAAATACGAGCCAGGCAGCAAATATTTCGTGTATGAATGCGATGAGTTCGACCGTAACTTTCTGGAATTTGACCCTTACCTATCACTTGTAACAGCCATAGGTTACGACCATGCCGATACGTATCCAACGCGTGATGATTATTTTGCGGCATTTGGGCAGTTCCTTAAGCAGTCGGGCCATGCGATTGGCTGGCAGCGCGATTTTGCATGGATTTCTAATCTTCCGAGCGAAAAATTATGGCAGCTACAAGATAATGAAGTGCTAGATGTAGCTGTTCCTGGTGAGCATAATCGCCGCAACGCAACACTGGTGCTAAAAGCCTTAGAGTATCTTAATCTACCTCATACTGCTGACATCTTAGGGTCATTCCCTGGCACAAATCGCCGATTCGAAAAACTAGCGAACAATTTATATAGTGACTATGGCCACCACCCAACCGAGATTGCCGCTACCTTGCAACTTGCCAGTGAATTATCCAACAACATAATTTTGGTATATCAGCCACATCAAAACACTCGCCAGTACGAGATAAAGCCGCTGTATCGCAATGCGTTCTTTAAAGCATCAAAAGTATACTGGTTACCAACATATCTTAGTCGTGAAGATCAAAGCCTGCCAGTGCTAAGGCCTACCGAGTTGATTGAAGGTATTGAAAACAAGGGTGACATTCAGCTGGCAGACTTGAATGATGACCTATGGGAAACAATCGAACAGCACCGCATGATTGGCCACTTGGTACTATGTATGGGCGCCGGTTCAATTGACGTCTGGGTGCGTTCTCACCTCAGTTGAGTATTGACAAAATATAATATTTTTGCTATAATATGGTAGTCCTATTACATTTGGCCCTTTTTGGGCACGATTGAGAGGAAGTACCCGTCATGCCCAAGGGAATCACTCGCCTGAGCGAGCTCGAGGCCGGCAAGACTTACAAGATGGGGGGTGAGGATGTCAGCTGTACTGTCTTCGTGGTGAAGGCGGGCGTATCGCCGCTCTGCATTGTCTATGGCGATCTCGAGAGCGTCAAGCAGCGAACATCTTCACCCATCGTGATGCAGCTCGTCGGCTGGATGGTCTTCCCGAGCGGAGACAATGACCTGTTCACACTTGAGCAGAGCTTCATCCAGTTCGATGAGCAGCCGGGCCTCGCCTGGTTGGTTGGCGCCTGGTACGACTCCAAGAAGGAGCGCATCATCGACACCATCGCAACCGACCCGACGATCGAGGAACACCCCTGACGGAACATCCAGGAGGCCCTGGCGCTACGCGCGCCTCGGCCTCCTGGCAGTCACTAAGTTCATAAGCTTTGTGAATTTAGTAACTGTAACTAACGGGTATCGCCGCTGCCGCCAATAGTGCCGCGTTCTAAGCGGCTGGCGAGTTTGTCTATATTCATTTGGGCAATATCTTCAAGCTTAATATCAAAGTACGCCGCCAGCACCGCGATGTGCCATAACACATCGCCAAGCTCTTTTTTAAACAGTTCGTCCAATTTACTAAAGTCACTGCCTTCGTCGCGGATGACTTTTTTTACTTTTTCGGCTACTTCGCCGGCTTCGCCCACCAATCCGAGTAATAAGTGGTAAAATTCATCGTTGGCATTTTTAGGGCGCGCCGTACGTAGCGCTAATTGTTGGTAGTCATTCATTTGCATGTACTTATTGTAGCAACCAATAAGATACGGCTCCAGCTCTTAAGTCAGCACAAGGTTTTCTTCGTACTCTTCGAAGAAATACGGGTCGCGGAAGAATGTTCGAGCAATAATTTGCTCAACCGCGGGAGCTAAATCTAGCTCAGCCAGTTTATGAGGTCTTGCCCACAGCAATTGCTCAGTCGGGGTAATATCATCGTTCTCAAATCTGAATACATGAACCAACGTACTCATAATCACCTCGTTTCCGTCCATAATTCTTATATAGCAGTCTCCCGCCCGCTCGACTGTTTGGTTATGTAGCCCTAATTTCTCTGCCGCTTCTCTCTTGGCAGCGGCTTCAATCGACAGGTCGTCGATATGCACTTTACCATATGGCAACGTCCATAAATCGGTGTATGGTTGGCGCTTTCTTTTAAATAGCAGTACGTCACCGTTTGAATTCTGAATTACCAACATGGTAACGATTTTTGGCTGCGAGCGCACGTTCAATGTCGCGGTAGAGACCCGATCGATGTAGACGATTCCTTTTTTGTCTAACGTGTATCCGGCATCTGTTTTTTGAACAAAACCTGATTTTATAAGGAGCTTTAGGTGGTATGAGTAGAGATTGGTGTCGACTTTTGGCGGGCGCATATCGCGGAATCGGGCAAACTTGGTATGCATAAGCACGCTTAGTATGTGCTTTTGGATATGGTGCTCAATTATAACTTGATCAATCATATTTGAGTCAAATT
>CAZVUR010000035.1:0-7683 GCA_964629385.1 uncultured Candidatus Saccharibacteria bacterium
AAGCGACTGCAACACCAGAAATTACATCGAACAACGTGAATTTCTGGGCGTGGAGGGATCTTGTGAGTGAGGGTAGGAAGATTGGAGTTTAACCTTGGTATGTACCAAGCGTCACCTTGAACGTACGCTCTTTGCCGTCTCGCATAACCGTAACTTCTACCGTATCACCCGGCTCGTACTCCGAAACAAGGCTGGCTACACTTGCTACCTTACCCACTTCGTAACCGTTCACTTTGGTAATAATATCGCCGTCTTTTATGCCCGCTTTATCAGCAGGGCCACTAGATTGAACGCTATTACCCTTGTTTGCAGTAATATAATCACCTTTACTTACCTGTAATTTGTACTGTTTCTTTACCTCTGGAGTAATAGAAACATATTGTACCCCTAGGTAAGCCCGTTCAATTTTACCCGTTTTAATCAAGTGATTCAGGATTCCCTTGGTGGCGCTGATTGGAATCGAGAATCCAATCCCCTGGGCGTCCGAGGCAACGGCAGTGTTTATACCAATTACTTGGCCCTTAAAGTTTAATAGTGGCCCACCCGAGTTACCCGGGTTTATGGCGGCGTCAGTTTGAATAAGATCGCTCAAGTTTTCCGTATTACCGCTTGCCGTACCATCACTTGATGCAGTCACCGGCCTACCCGTGCCAGATATAATACCGCTCGTTACCGTATTTTGGTACTGCCCAAGCGCATTACCGATGGCAATTACGTTTTGGCCTACTCGAATCGTCTTTGAATCACCAAACACAACCGTTGGTAAATCTTTAACATCTTTAATCTTTAGAAAGGCAACGTCATTTAATGGGTCAGAGCCAACTACTTGCACATTATCGTAGGTGTCACCATTTGAGAGTACTACCGTTACGGTATCGGCACCGTCTACCACATGGTTATTCGTCATGATATAGCCGTCGGCGGTTACGATCATTCCCGTACCGGCACCTTGCTGCTCGTAGCCTTGATTATAGTATGTTGCTGCTTGTTGACTGGTAGTAAGGATCGATACAACACTCGGTGATACAGTCCTGGCAACCGCAGAAATCGACTCCTCATCAGCCGTAACTGTTCGGTTACCATCTTCGTTTGAAGTTTTTAGAACGCTCGTACTGCTGGTTTGGACCTCATCTTCAAGCCATGAGCCTGCGTAGCCAGCGGCGCCGCCTAGCACAATAACCGCGGCTAATCCAATAAACCACTTGCGAATTTTTTTAGGCTTGCGTGGTGATGGCGTTTCAATACGCGGACCTGCCTCGGGTGAGGCTGGTGCTGAGGTATTTGGTATGGGTGTGTCGTTATAACGTTTGGGTTCGGTAATCACTACTGGCTTGTCTACTTCATTCATACCTTTGTTATACCTCCCTCACCTAAAAATAAGCTTAAAATTTGGACGCGTAGCGTAGGTTAAATCGTAGCTGCGCCGCCGAATACGAACAACACTACTCCTATCACACTAAGCGATAGCAATGCAGGCATAAGAACATCGCCAGCATTCACTTGGCCATTGCGGCGAAAACTCATGTATACACGCTCGGCCAGAAAGCTGAGTGCTAATACGATAATTGTCGGCTGCGCTAGTTGAAGTGTACTACCAACAGCATAGCCAATTGTCCAGTGATACGTTAGCCACATAATTTCAGCGATTACAAAGCCCCATACCAGGCTTAAAAAGTTAATATGGGTTTCGTGCTCCACACTTAGTATGTGGCGCGTGGCAGAATACCCCACGACCCATCCCATCAACACAACAAGTGAAGAGGGTAACTCAGGAGATATCTGAATAATTGCAGCGATACCAAAAACAAGACCGATAGCAGCCTGCGCAACGACATATCGCCGTTTTGAGCGCGGCTTTAAAAACAACAACCAGGCAATGTAGAGTGCTGTCAAGCAGATTTGAACCACCCTATCCTCACCGGCGCTGTACAAGAATACAACCATACTAACGCCAACAATCAAGTCGATAAGGTTAGCACGTATATTGGCTATCCAGTACCGGGAACGGACAGCAAAAATTCGCCATTTGCTTAGAAGTACCAACCCAAGGGCTGGCCAAGGTACGTTCACTACAATCACAATAACCAGCAGTGCTATCGCCAACGCGATATTTAGCACCACATAGGCGGCTTCGCTCAAGAATGAGCGCTTACGTACCGATTTGAGCAACTCCATATGCTCCTATTGTACCATCTTTATTTACTGGGTAGATTGACTCACGCTTGATTGGCCAACAATTACCACGAAGTCTACGCCTTCATCAACCGCGAATGGCGGTTCAGATGTGGTCAGTTTCACGCCGTACCGTTTGGCCAGAGCCTTAGCTGTACCGCTCATATCCTTTTTGTTGATTCGATACACAGTCGTTTTTGCGTAATCGCTCGGGGCGTTGGTAACACTCGTCACCGTGTAATTATCTTCGGTAAGCGCATCGGCTTCTTTTTGCCCTACACCAATCGTTTCGGTGCCGTTCATAACCACGATACTGGCTGCTTCACGGGTAACTGGGTCTTTTGAAGTGTTCTTAGCAACGTACGCTTGGATTTCGGTGAAATTCCCCTTACCAGCCGTTGGCACCAATACGCTGGCTCCGTTCACGTTCATACCAGTCACGAGCGGCATCTCTGGATCATTTAATACAAGTGACTTGATAGCTTTTGACGGCGTGTCGGTACCAAGTGCCATCAGCGTTCGTATCTCGGCTGTATCGAAGTTCGTACGCAAATTGTTGCCCATGGCATCAATCAGGCCAGTTACTTTACCGATGTTCGTAAGCGTGCCTACGCTAGCTGCCTTATCTTTTAGGGCAACCAGGATTTTACGTTGGTATTTCTCGCGGTCAAAATTAGCCTGGGCCAGCCCATAGGTATTACCAGACGCACCGCGGGCTCGAGCTAACGCAAGCGCATGAATACCGTCCATGTTGCCAGTCGGGCCATTCGGATACTTCACGTAATTACATTTGAACTTACACATCCAGTCAAAGTTATCGTCAAAGATGCCCCGTGGATCGTCACTATCAATTACCACGCTCACCCCGCCAACCGCATCGACTGCATCACGGAGCACGCTGTAATTCATATGTACGTAGTATTGGGTGTCTAAGCCTGTGACTTCGCCTACTTTTTCCATGAGCGCCGTGGCGCCCTCTTTTTCGTTTTCACCTTCATCAGAAAAACAACTGTATATCTCGTTGATACGCCCAGCATAGCCTGAATTACAGCCTTTATCGTAGCTGACCCATAAGTCACGTGGAATACTGAGCAGATAGGCGTTATGGTTCTCTTGGTCGGCACTTATTACCATAATCGAATCGGTCAACAATGCGCCACCATGGTCAGGATCGTCTTCGCTCGTACCGAATACCACCACGTTAGTACGCCCGTTGGCATCCATCTTAAGTGGCTGATTTTGCAAAACGCCGAGCAAATTACCTTGGAAGACGCTATCGCTCGCCAGGACAACCTTATACGCCATGTAGCCACCGATTAGCAGTAGGATTAATCCCAATATAATAGTGAGTCGCTTGGCAATTTTTCTGGTGCGGCCAGGCTGCTGAGTGCGCTGTTTACGGCCACCAAAGAGTCGTCGTTTCTTTTTTGGAACAACTGTTTCTTCGTCTTGGATTTTCGATAACGAATCGTCTATATCCGAGCGACGGAGAGGTGCGCGGTTATTGCTAATGCCACTGGCTGGCTGTTGCGCAGCCTGTTGAGAAATGGGACGCGAGGCACGCCCAATCTCGGCCCGTCGTTCAAATACCGGCCGTCCAAGCTCCTGAGTACGTGGCCCGCCTAATGTCGGGCCACGTCGAGGAACAAAACCATCAATGGATGAGGATGAATCTTTTCGCATCGTATCTTCCTTCCACTATATCAAACTTTATAAGCAAAGTGGTTGTAAAAAACCATGAGCAACTTCAGGCAGACTTAGGCCGGTTGGTGTATAGTAATGGGGTGAACGCAAGTTTCCTTGATCGACATCAAGCCGTAAAAGATGCCTTAGGCATCATTACTTTTGTTATTTGCGTGTTAATAGGCACATTGTTTATTAATGCTTTTATTTTTCGCAGTTTCAACGTAGAAGGTCCAAGTATGGAATCTACCCTTTACACTGGCGACCGATTAATCGTGAACCGTATTCCAGTCACGTTGGCCCAGCTACAAAACAAGTCGTACCTTCCCCACCGCGGGCAGATCATCGTCTTCAAAAACCCGATGTTCGTTCCCGGCCTTGGTGAAGAATACATCGTAAAACGTGTGATTGCCTTTGAAGGCGAGCGAGTCGTATTAAAAAATGGTAAATTTACGGTATTTAATGATGAACATATTACTGGCTTTAACCCAGATGATGACAATCACGGTGAGCCAGGTAAATATACTGCTGGTGACGTTGACGAAGTTGTACCAAAAGGCACAATATTCGTGACTGGCGACCATCGTGCTGAAGGCTACTCACGTGATTCACGCAACGGCCTTGGCATGATCCCGCTCTACGATGTAGTCGGGCCAGTTAGCATACGGATATTCCCTTTTGATAAAGTTCGATTCTTTTAGCCTGAACCAAATAGTAGCATTATAAAATACATACTTAGTGTATAGTTAGGCTATGGATAATCAGATTGGCTCTATTGTGCAGTTTTCTGGTAGTCAATGGGGTGTTTACTGTGGATCAAATGCCACCGATAAATATAGTGACCTTTGGGGCGTCTCACTGCTAACGGCAAGTTATTACGCCCGCCTCTACAGCATGGTGAAGAAAAATAAAAATGCTAGGAACGCTCTAATTGCATGTATCAATAATCCTAATTTTATTCATTCCGCTTTGGCAGACGCCATGGAAGAATACGCAGATTATTATAAAACAAACAAGGTAGAGCTTAACTATGACCTAAGCCGAACTCAAGATAAGGATCGAGAGTCTTCCTTTATGCTTAATTATGACTTAGAGGGACACTTCTCTCCCAAATTCAGGCAAAAAGGCTTCAGTATTCTTGGAAAAAATATTGAAGCTTGTACTGTATTCGCATGCTTAGCCACATCTGTATTTCTTATCGACACACATGAACAAGATAAAGATTACGAAGATATTGTTTATAAAACCATAATCACATTGGGCTCGAAGATTCTTCATAAAGACAAACTATCAATTATTGATGAGGGTAAGGCTGTTCGCGAAACAGTAATATCAATAATGTCGTGATTCAGGCCGTCGAAGAGCTATAAGCTGTAAGGTGTATCTGTGAGAGATTACCCAAGCATCTTTTCAATGCGCTCACGATCTTCTGGCGTCTTGAATTCAATCACAATCTTGCCGGCGCCACTCGCCTTTTGCTGGGTGATAACGCGTGTACCCAGTCGCTTCGAAAGCGCCTGATGCTCAAGCGGACGTACCGACGTATGCTTAGCCGTTGCCTCTGGCTCCACTGGGCGTACATCGGCAATATATTCTTCGATTTTACGGGCACTCCAATGGTCATTAATGATTTTTGGCAATACATTCTTTATAACAGCTTCAGACGCCCCAATAAGTGGTCGGGCTTGGCCTTCGGTTAGTTCCCCTTTGGCGACGACTTCTTTTACCATAGGAGGTAGCTTAAGCAGGCGGAGCGTATTAGAAATCGCACTCACCGATTTCCCCCCAACTTGTGAGCCAATTTCTTCTAACGTTAGGTTAAATTGGTCGCGTAGCTTAGCGTATGCAGTAGCGGTTTCGAGCGGGTTTAGGTCGCGACGTTGAATATTTTCAATTAATGAAAGCTCTAGTTTGTGCTGTGCACTGAGCGTGCGGACCAAGGCGGGAATGGTGGTTTTGCCAGCTGCCTTTGAGGCGCGAAAACGGCGCTCACCTGCCACAATTTGATAGGTACCATCTTTTTGAGGAACCACTACGATTGGCTGCAATACGCCGTGTGCGGCAATGCTGGCGGTAAGTTCAGCTAATCCTGATTCATCGAAATGCCGACGTGGTTGATCTGGGTCGGGCGTAATTTCACTCAGTCTAATAGTACGAAGATCACTGACTTTGTTATCGTCACCCGCACTTGGATCGAACGACTCATCCAACAAATCATCTGGAATTAGCGATGAAAAACTGCGGCCCAAGCCTTTTTTGCCCGCCATATTACACACCTACCCTTTCTACAATTTCTTTGGTCACGGCTTTGTAGGCCCGTGCGCCTTTGCTAAAGCGATCATACGCGCCAATCGGCACGCCATGACTCGGGGCTTCGGCTAATCGAATGTTGCGCGGAACAACAGTATTAAATACTTTGCCTGGAAAGTGCTTCTTGATTTCTTCGTATACCTGCCCACTAAGCGTCGTACGGCCGTCTACCATGGTGGGTAATACACCAACTAAATCGAGTGTCGGGTTCATATTTTTGCGCACCAACTTCATGGTTTCTAGCAATTGCCCTAACCCTTCCAGGGCATAAAATTCGGCTTGTACGGGTAGCAAAACGTAGCGAGCGGCAATCAGCGCATTTACGGTTAGCAGACTAAGGCTTGGCGGGCAGTCAATCAGTACATACTCATAGCGTTCATTCGTGGTGCCAATAGCGTTTTTAAGGCGGCTAAATCGACGCTGAGCTTTGGCTAGTTCAACTTCGGCATTAGCCAGATGCGGAGTAGCCGGAGCAACAAATAGATTTTTTTGTTTGGTCTCTACCACTATATCTTGAAGAAGCTTTGTTTCAAGCATTACTTCGCTCATTGTGGCGTCGTCAAGTTGCTGCTTATCGATACCCAGGCCACTCGAGGCGTTGCCTTGCGGATCAAAATCAATCAATAGGGTTTTTTTGCCCTGTTTTGCTAAATAATATGCAATATTAACAGCGCTGGTTGTCTTACCCACGCCCCCTTTTTGATTTGTCACGGCAATGACGGTCGGCATATCTGTTTTGTTATTCCCCTTATGTAGCACTATTGTACCACAATAAAGGAGGGTTCTAGCCTCCAAGTTGCTTATGAAATAGATTCATACACAACCTCCCTCCCGCTAAAGTTCAGCCTTCGCCTCATGCTTCGCTGCGTAATATAAAAACGGCCGCCTGGGCGACCGCTTTAGGGGGAGTAGCAAATTTTCGGATTTACTCCGAAAAAAGTAGAGGGGCGAGCCCCTCTTACTTATTGCCTATTGCACCAACCTGAATACGGCTGTACTTCTGGCGGTGTCCCATTTCTTTGTGAACACGCTTTTTGGCTTTGTAGCGAATTACGCGGAGCTTGTCGCCCTTTACTTCTTCGTCTACTACCGTTGCTTTAATGCTTGCACCTTTTACTAGAGGTGTGCCGACGGTAGATTTGTCACCATCAACAAGCATGAGAACGTCGAGCGTGAGCTCTTTAGTTCCATCCGGGAGGCGGTCCACCAGGAGGGTCTCTTTTTCGCTAACAACATACTGTTTGCCAGCTACTTTCACGACTGCTTTCATAACTTCCTTTGTTTACTTAGTTCAATTGATGATTGTAACAGATACAGCGAGTATCATCAAGACCTAGGTTTAGTTACCATTACGAACGCGCTTATAGCCGGCAACAATTTCATCAACGATTCTAAAAGCTTCTTTACGACGACTTGAAACACGGAAAATATTAGGATGCGAGTTCTGCATTACAGACATAATAACCTGGCTCATTGATATCACTGATTCATCAGACATTTCAGAGCGTTTAATAATCT
>CAZVUR010000036.1:0-7509 GCA_964629385.1 uncultured Candidatus Saccharibacteria bacterium
TGCTTAGGATCTTCCACGCCCATACGCTTTTTGATTTTGCTAATTTCAGCGTCAGACACGGGAGTAGGCTCTGTGCCACTGCCCACGAACCCAGTAACACCTGGCGTATTTCGCACGATGTACCAGGTTTCGTCGGTTAGCTTCATTTCAACCAATACGTATCCTTGGAAAATCTTGCTTTCAACAACTTTACGCTTGCCATTCTTAATTTGGATTTGCTTTTCTTTTGGTACCATTACATCAAAAATTTTGTCGGCCATGTCAACCGCGTTAATCCGCTGTCGAATGCTGTCGCCAACCTTTTCTTCGTAGCCACTGTAGGTATGTACGGCGTACCACTGCCTCGTTGAATCGTATCGGTTCTTGCTCATATAAAATAATTCCTTTTACTACTCTTTACTTTAAAATTTGTTCGAATAAGAATTTAAATCCGGCATCTAACAACGTGATGAAAACTACGAAAAACGCAGAGAACAGCAGCACGGCTCCAGTGAGTCCCCATGTCGCCTGACGTGTCGGCCAGTGGACCTGCCGTAATTCCACCCAGGCGCCTTTAAAGTAGCCACCAATTCTGCCAAGTGGCCCGAGTGAACGTTTTCGTTTTGGTGCCGACTCTAGTTTTGCTGGTGATACTTTTGAAGCTTTTTTGGCTCTTGATGTTGACGGTGCCTCATTATCACTAGCAGTGATTCTGGTTACCTTAGATGTGCTTTGGTTCTTCGCCACGCCTTCTTTTCTCCCAATTTAAATAGTCTGCTACGGGGCAGACTGTCAACTTTCACTATATCGCACTCTGTAGCCGGCGTCAATGGTACAATGAAAACGTGCTTACGTATGTATTTCTTGGCTTATCAACCGCTGCGGTGTTTATGCTCTTTATAAAAACATTATGGAGCCTCCTGCGTTATCGCTACCATCCCGTAAACCCGGGCCAACCCGAGCATGACCTACCATCTGTTTCTGTGTGTATTGCCGCTCGCGATGAAACGCATGCTTTAGCTCAGTGTTTAGAGCGAGTGGTGCGCAGTGATTATAAAAAGCTGGAAGTCCTAGTATTGGATGACAGCAGCCAAGACGATACATCATTGATTATTAAGTCGTTTGCGCAAGCCGGAGTGCGTTTTATTGCTGGTGGCACACTCCCTAGCGGGTGGCTTGGTAAAAATCATACATACCAAACACTCATTGAAGAATCCAGCGGTGACTATATATTATTTTTGGATGTCGATACGGTTATTATCCAAACAACTATTACTCAGTTAATCAACCAAGTAATCGCGAATAAGCGCGCCATGATTTCAGTGCTACCGAGGCGCGAGGATACTTATCATGCAAGCGCCCTGTTTGGCACTATGCGCTATTATTGGGAGCTGGTATTGTCGAATCCATCAAAACCACCAGCTTCAAGTGCTATATGGATGGTGCACCGGGAAACGCTCAATGAGGCCGGCGTCGGCTTACCTAATTACGGCTTATCAGTACGGCCTGAGCGGCACTTAGCTCGCCAGCTCCAAAAACGTAGACAATACTTCTATGTAGTTGGTAGCCGGCAGTTAGGTGTAGCTTATGAAAAACGTTTGAAATCTCAGTACGAAACAGCCCTCCGATTATATTACCCAATGAGTGGTCGACGACTACTTTGGTGGTGCGCAGCTGCCGTGTTCGTCGTTCTGCTTATATATCCGTTGACTCTATTTTTTATAATCGGTTCACCAGACTTATTTATATGGATATGGGCTGGGTTTGTGTGCGCTATTACCGCCGCAACTTTTGGGCTTTTTACTGTAGCGACATACGGATCTATTGCATGGGTTCTAAGAGTTATTATTGGTCCGTGGTTACTCCTCCAGGAAGCCATTCTTTTAACAGCAAGCCACATACTATATCGAACAAATAAAGTAACCTGGAAGGGCCGGCCAGTAGCCGCGCAGCCCGTGCGCCACGATGCACTAACGCTGGATGAGTAAGTAGCTATCTAGCGCTCAAAAACAGGAAGTGTAAAACTGAATGACGAGCCATGATTCAACCGACTCTTCAAAGTAATTGACGTTCCCATTTTTTTAGCAAGTTTTTTTGTGACATATAAGCCAAGTCCGGTGCCGCTTGTTTCTCGAGTACGGTAATCTTCTGATCGATAAAATTTGTCGAATACTTTCGCTTGGTCACTCTTACTAATACCTATACCAGTATCGCTCACTTCGAATAACAGTTCGTGGTTATGTGTGTGAATGCCCAGGGTCACGTGGCCTTCTTTGGTGTATTTAATAGAATTTGTTATAAAATTTTGCAGCAATTCATGTAAATATAACCGGCTGACATTCACTTTGCCGAGGTGTGCGTCTAATTCGAGGTTCAAGTGTAACCCGGCATTTTTGGCTTCTGGGTGGTATTCATTATATAATTCATGTGCCAATTCCTTAACGTCTATTATCTCGGGTTCGGCAGCCACTCCGCGTTCCGCACGCGATAACGTACTAAGGTCATTTACCATTTTTGCAAGATATACCACTTGTTGGTGTGCTTCATTCAAGCTTTCTTTTAAAGCATTCGTATCGGATATCTTACGCTCCAGCATGAGTTGAGCATTGCTAATAGTGCCTTCGGCTACTGTTACTGGCGTACGTAATTCGTGGCTCACTACACTAATGAATTCATCGCGTTCTTCTTCAAGACTTTTAAGTCTCGTGACATCACGAGCAATAATCACATAGCCTTGTTGGGTACCAGATGGATTCTTAGCGGTAAAACTACTCCTAATCGGGGCATAGGTGAATTCTAAACGCATAACATCGTCACCGAATCTCATACGAAAAGCATCGCTGATCGTTACAGTGTGAACGCTAGCAACTTCCTTGAATAAATCAACTGGCTTACCGTCTTCGTCTTCTAAGGTGAATACGTCGTTAAGTTTTTTGCCAGTAATACTTGTATTAGTGTCGAGCAAGTTAAGGCCAGCTGCATTGTGAAGACGAATTATACCAGAGGTATCAACGCTAAATACGGCATCCGCAAGGTTATTAACAATTGTCAAGATTTCTTCGTGTTCAGTGCCACCCGATTCCATATGGCTATTATAGCATTAGCGCTGTCCTACCGGTTTAAATATCGGGGCTATAAGTTTTCAGCGCCTTGCGGTGCGCTTTATACTGTGTATCTACTGCTGCAACTTGATCCCAAAATTCTTTGGAATGATTTAAATGAATAGTATGAGCTAACTCATGAATTAATACGTAATCAATCAGCTCGAACGGTAAATTCATTAGTGCAATGTTTAAACTTATTGCTTTTTTATGGTTACAGCTACCCCAACGGCTACTGGCATGGGTAAAGCGAAGTGCGGAATAGGTAAAGCCATTGATTCGTGCGATGTAATCAATCCTTCGTGGCAAATGTGCTTTTGCTTCTTTGCGTAAAATTGTACGTATTTCTGACCTGACATTATCCATGACAGCAGTGTCGCTAAGGCTATGACTATTAGGAACGGTGAGTACAAGCTGCTGGCCACTACGCACGAGCGAATACATGTGCCCTGAGCGCACATGTAAGCTATGACTTTTGCCTATCATCATGCCGTCATGTAGTTGCAGTTTCGGCCTGGTAGCAAACAATTTTCGAATGTCTTTACGTGAACTGATTACCATTCGTTTTGCCATGAATAGTGGCACGTAATTTGGTAAAGAAATACGCAATTCACCATTTGGCGATACCGTAGCTTTCATGCTGCGAGCGCGTGATGATCGACGTACGACTACTTTGCCGAACTCTTTGTCCTCAAAGCTAGGCATGCTGTACTAGGCCTTAGCTTACAACAATGTTACTGCGTTGTTTTGCGGGTATTGCATTTCGATCACCGTGAAAAATCGGTGGTCGGTTAGTTGCTGCCAACTTTTTAAGTACCGTTTTGGTTTGCGAAGCGAAGGTGTGTTTTCCACTTATTACGAGTGGCTGTTCACTATCATGTGGCGCAGAAAATAGCTTAAGATTTTGTTTATAATCTTCGGCTTTTATACCATACATTTTGCGAGCACGTGCCATTGCAGTATTTGAATCGGTCTGGACCCATACTAGTAGCATTTCGTAGCCCGAATCTTTTAATAGTTTGGCTAACTCAAAACGGTTTTCTTTTGAACCATCGGTTTCAATGACAATCGATTTGCCAGTTTTAAGTAGCTCGAGTAGCATCGTTGTGGCGATCATTTTAGCGTCACCTTCGGTCTTGGCGTGGTCAATAAATTGTTTATCATCAAGGTATGGTGCAGTAAAAGTATCTGCAAACTTTTCTGCAAAGAATGATTTGCCACTCCCCTGGATGCCAATTACTACTATGGCATGCGGTTTTTCTAACTGCAACGACTTCATATATAGCCAGTATAGCAAATAAATATGAGATTTGGTCAATAGTCTGAATCGCGGCCAAGTTCGAGAAGTGTTTTGATCAGTTCTTTTCGGTTCAAATGCGAGGTTTCGATACGGTTATGTTGTGCAATAACATACCCTTGAATAAGCTGCTTTAAATATAAAGCATCTTTGCGCCAAAAATAATCTATTTCGTAATGATCAGTTGAATTCATGATACGGCTTGAAATAATAAGTGACCCGAATATTGGGCCGGTGCTGCAAGCAACATTCAAAACATCTTCGATTCGAATGCTTATGACGCTTGATGTCCAAAAAAACGCACGCTTGGTAATGGTTACTTTGGTACGATCAATCGTCACAGAATCTGGAAATAGATTTATTGGCAAAATCACCGTTTGGGCGCTAGCAAGAAGTTGGTGTGATTTACGAATTAATTTTTGAAGGCCTTCTTTGGGATCCAGTGTCTTGGAATCACGCTCACCCTCTTCGCGGTCACTACTTTCAAGGCGCGATTTCTCGGCCTTTGTCTCTTGGTCATTGTAATCATCAAGCGATGTGCTCATTTTATCGTTGGTTTCAGTTATGTTGCTCTGCGACTGGGCGGTATCTTGTTTACCATTTGCTTTGCCAAAGACGATTCTATCTGGGTGCAAGACTCGTACATCTTGCTTTAAAAATTCTTTGGTTATGTCGTAGGTTCTGGTGGCTAACCCCCCCATCTTACGGCTTTGCCGCATCAAGAGCTCATAAGGGCTGGGTTTAACTGGAAGGTCATCAGATAAAGGTGCCTGGTTGAGTGTTTTGTCTTCGTCCATGTCACGTCTCCGATCTCTACTATCATTATACTACTCATGTAGTGCAGGATACAACTTATTTTATCTAAGTATATGAGCAGTACCTGAAAAGTACCTGAATAAAGGTTATTTTATTTTTTTTGCCCGAGTACGAATGTTTGCAGGGGATTTGCGGGCAATATTGGGTGTACTATTTACGATATCTTTTACACTTCTGTTATCACGACTGTCGCTTATAGCGTAAATATCAATAATAGTAAGTAGTAAAATTAGAATAGTTATCGTATACGTTATGGCTTCTTCTATCTCGTACGGCAATACCCCAGGAGCTGTAGTTGTTATTTCTACCACTGTAAAAATATTCGGGAAAAAGCTAATTTTTTCTATATTTCCCATGTGCGCCAGAATATGAAACGCCTCATGGGCAGCGATACTAATAATAATGCCAGTTATGGCATACCAAACACGAATATCAGCAAAATACTTAGCTACACTCCGCATAGTTTATAGCGACTTTCATGGTTTAAGTATATACCTAAACTCACTCGTTTTAGCTAGCAACCATATAAACGTCGAAACCCCGCCCCAGAGGGAGCGAAGCTCGACGTCAAATAGCTAGGCAGGAGCTTGAGATGATTTTGGCTCTTACAAGAGAGCGTTGAATATGTATCAATTACGACTTCTTCGTTAGAATGTACATCTTTTATAACTTTATGTTGTTTCAGCAGCTTGCTCTTTCTCGAAAGTAACTTCAATGCACCCTTCATTACGAGTAAATAATTTAAGATTTCTTCTAACGCTTATGCTCTTTTATGGTACTGAAGTAGCATCTAAAAGAAGATTTTTTTAATTACTAAAACCGCAGCAATAGCCGTAAGTAAGAAGCCGATACTTCCGGTTGCAATCCAGAGGTAAGTGTTAGTTTTTGCCTTGGCTTTTGAAACAAGTTCATCATCCGCATCACTTCCTGGCTTATAGGCCAGGCCGTCAGAGAAGACAGAAGGTTCTAGTTTAGTGTTTTTCGATGTACCTTGAGGAGATGTCGTTGGGGCGGTGTTAGGGGCATTTCCCCGCGTCGTCGCTGATGAGCCGCCTGATTGCCCGCTAGTTGAAGTGCTCTCTCCTGAACCAGTGTTAGCGCCTTTACCATTTTGACCACCACCCGAAGCTCCAGTGCCTGAGCCATTAGATAAACCGCCATTTATTTTCACGTCGTCGTTTCCAGCAGGTATACCGTTTCCTGCTTCAAAGCACGAGTTTCTTGATGTGCCATCATAAAATGGTCCATCAAACCCATTTTGATTAAGACAGATGTATGATAGAAAATGCTCAGGCTTGAACCATTGCCCGGATTGACCACCATTTACATCGCAACTACCACCAACATAATAGCGAATTAAATCTGAAAATGCGAAGCGCTTACTATTGTTCGTAACAGTGTAGTTCATTGTATAAAGCGGGACAGCTGTCTGAGGCGGTGTGGTGGCTAGACTAGAAGGCATATCGGCACAAATTGAGTATTTATGAACATACGAAAAGTTAGCAATTGTCATGGTTCCAGGGTGATCAGAGCCTTCATAAGGTACTAGGTCGCCAGGAACGATATCGCCGTCAAAATTAGGCCACGAAACAGATACGCAGCGTACTGTTGGGCTACAGGTCACACCATCAAATGAAACATATTTTGATCCAGGGTACGTAGGGTAATAATAGCTCACAACAATGCTCATCTTGGGCGGTACAACTACAGGACCAAACATGCTTGAATACATTGCCGCTGTTCTACTTATTTTCGTTCCAACAGGAATGTTATCGTCAGGTAGATTACCATCTCCCCAGATTGTTTCCACTTGTAAACGAGGTGTATACTGATATGCTAAATATCCGTTTTCGTCTGCTTTGGCAGATAGCATAAAATATGTACTAGTCACGAGACAGGCAACAAGTACTGCTAGTAAAAATATCCTACGATGTTTCTTTTTATATTGTCTTCTACTTTTTGGCATAACTATATTAGCATTTTACCATGGCTTGATTTGGGACTTGCTCTGATCATACTGCTCGTCGCGAGCATACGACTCTTGCCGTTCACGGCCTTCTTGCTCTTTTTGCTTTAACTGCTGTTGCTGCGCATCACTCACAGATTGAGTCGTGGATGTACTGCTGGATGAGCCACCACCCCCGCCCGATGCTGCTGCTTTATCTTCTGGAAAACACTTGCTGTTTTCGCTGATAATTTTATTTATTTTAGATTGAAAATGCGCTAACCTATCGATATCCGAGGCATCGGCGTGGGCTTTGAGCGAGACTACAAGGTTTTGGGCGGCCATGCACTTTAGTGGCTTTGGAGCGATAG
>CAZVUR010000037.1:0-7444 GCA_964629385.1 uncultured Candidatus Saccharibacteria bacterium
CGGCGGCAAAAGTAGAGCCGACCACTCGGGTGAAAGATCTCACCGAGGCTGAAGAACAGCGCATTCGTGAAATTGTAGACAAGAACTACACTACCGAAGGCGATCTCCAACGTCTCGTAACTAACAATATTAAGCGATTGAAGGATGTGAACGCCTACCGAGGGCTACGTCATAAGGCTGGTCTTCCAGTAAACGGTCAACGTACACGTACGAACGCACGAACTCGTAAGGGTAAGTCGACAGCCGTAGGTGGAACACAACCTAAAGCAGCAAGTAAGACCTAGAAAGGAACTTTATAGATGGCAGAAGCAACTACAACTAAGCCAGCTAGCACGCGCAAGAAACAGCGTCGTAGCGTTCCAGCTGGTCAGATGCACGTTCAAGCATCATTCAACAACACAATCATTACCTTTACCGACAAAAAAGGTGCGGTACTATGTGCTTCAAGCGCTGGTGCTTGCGGTTTTCGCGGTAGTAAAAAAGGTACTGCATATGCAGCGCAAGTTGCAGCCGAAAAGGCAGCCGAAATGGTGCAAAACCTACATGGCATGAAAGCAGTTGATGTATTTGTAAAAGGCGTTGGCTTGGGTCGTGACTCAGCTATTCGCGCGCTTGGTTCTTTTGATATCCAAGTAGACAGTATCAAGGACGTTACCGGCGTACCACACGGTGGCCCACGTCCACGAAAGGCAAGGAGGGTCTAGCATATGGCACGCGATACTTCGCCAATTGTGAAGCAATCTCGTCGTGAAGGCTATGCACTTCACCCGAAAGCCCACAAAATTTTGATTAAAAAACCAGGTATTCCAGGCCAGCACTCAGGTGGTCGCCAAGGTAAGCCAAGCTTGTATCAAGTACAGCTACGCGAAAAGCAAAAAGTTCGTCGTTTGTATGGGCTACTTGAAAAGCAATTTGCTCGTCTTATGAAAGAAGCAACTCGCCGTGATGGCCTAAGTGGTGAAAACCTATTGCAACTGCTTGAGCTACGGCTTGATAACGCAGTATACCGCGCTGGTTTTGCTACCAGCCGCCGCGCTGCTCGTCAATTGGTTGGTCATGGACACTTCGAGCTTAACGGTCGTCGTGTTGATATTCCATCAATTCGTGTTAAAGCCGGTGATGTCATCACTGTGCGCACAAAAAGCGCAAAATCTGGTTACTTTACCACTATTGATGACGTTGTAGCTAACTCAATCCAAGGCCCACTAAGCTGGCTGAAAAGTGACGTTAAAAAGCTGAAAATTGAAATTACCGGTTTGCCAAAGCGAGAAGAAGCCGAGGCTGATATTAATGAACAATTAATTGTTGAGTACTACTCACGCTAAGCTAAGGAGAACAATATATGTCAAAAGCTATCTCAAACCCTGCATTGGCTGGCATCGAAGAGCACTCTAGCACGAGCGCAACGTTCACAATTGAGCCTTTGCACGCTGGGTATGGCAACACACTAGGCAATAGTCTTCGCCGCGTGCTGCTTTCGAGTATTCGTGGTGGCGCAATCGTTGCTTTCCGCATTGAGGGTGCAACACACGAATTCACAACTGTAAAAGGTATCAAAGAAGATGTCGTTGATATCATGCTTAACCTTAAGAACGTTAAGGTTAAAGTTCACACCGACGAACCAGTTGAACTACGTATCGAGAAGAAGGGCGCTGGCCCTGTAACTGCTGCTGACATCAAGCTTACAGCTGATGTTGAAGTTGCAAACCCAGATCAAATCATTGCTACTATTGATGATCCTAAGGCGTCACTGGTTATGGATATCGTAGTTGAATCTGGTCGTGGTTACCGTACTATCGAAGAATCATCAAGCGATCGCCTTCACAGCGACATGATTGCTCTGGATGCAGTATTCAGCCCAGTTCTACGTGTACGCTACAAGGTTGACCCAACTCGTGTTGGCCAAGAAACTAATCTTGATCAACTACGTCTGAGTGTTGAAACCGATGGAACAATCACACCAAATGATGCATTCGAAGAAGCTGCGGCGATTTTGGTAAATCAGTATACTGCACTAGCTGGCAGTACTACCGTTGAAGCTGCGCCCGCATTAGGCCAAAGCGACGAAGAAGACGAAAGTGAACTTAACACCTCAATCGAAGAACTGAACCTAAGTGCACGTACAGCAAATGCATTAGTAAACAACGATATTCGTACCGTTCATGATCTAGTTACGTTAACAGAGCAAGACCTTCGCGAACTAAAGGGATTTGGTTCAAAAGCGCTTGACGAAGTTAAGGATAAACTAGCGGAGTTGGAGCTGTAGGATGCATCGACACGGTTACAAAGGACGTAAGTTTGGTCGTGAGCGCGACCAACGCCGCGCACTAATGAAGGGTTTGGCAACAAACTTGGTTGATCATGGATCAATCGAGACGACTTTACCAAAAGCCAAAGAATTAGTTCGCTACATTGAAAAGCTCATTACAAAAGCAAAGAAGGGTGACCTTGCTAATCGACGTATGGTAATTGCCGGTCTTAATACTCAATCATCAGCTTTTAAGCTTGTTGACGAGATCGCCCCACAACTTAGTGGTCGCGTGAGTGGCCACGTACGTGTTAAGCGAACCCGTATCCGCAAGGGTGATGGTGCTGAAATGGCTACTATCAGCTTTGTTGATGAACTTAAACCAGCAGGAAAGGAAGATAAGTAATGAAGACTTACTCTCAAAAACCTACTGAAGTACGTCGGCGCTGGATTTTGATTGATGCTAAAGACGCACCACTTGGCCGTCTAAGCACCGAAATTTCAAAGTACCTAATTGGTAAGTACAAAACTGACTACACTCCACACATCGATGGTGGTGACTACGTAGTGGTAATCAATGCTGCTGAAGTGCCTGTAACAGGTAACAAAGAAGAAGCAAAGATTTACTACCGTCACAGTGGATTCCCTGGTGGTATCAAAGATGCACAGCTTAAAGAAGTTCGTGAGAAATTCCCAGAGCGACTCATCGAGAACGCTGTTAAAGGTATGCTTCCTAAAAACAAGCTAGCCCCGGGTCGTATGCAGCGCCTTAAAGTATTCCCTGGTGCCGAACACGCACATACTGCGCAAACCCCAGAGAAAGTAGAGGTAAAGTAATATGGCAGAAGCTAAATACGCCTACGGTCTTGGCCGACGAAAAGCAGCAACCGCTCGTGCTCGTCTGTATAAAGGCAAAGGTAACGTTACTATCAACGACAAGCCAGCTAGTGAATACCTAAGTGGTAACACTACTATGCTTGCTGAGGTAACTGACCCGTTAGCGCTTGTAAACAAGCAAAAAGACTTCGATGTTACTATCCGCGTTAGCGGTGGTGGCCTTGCTGGTCAAGTTGATGCAATCAAACTAGCAATCGCTAAAGCTTTAACTGTTGATCACGCCGACCTACGTTCAACGCTAAAGAAAGCTGAGTTCCTAAAGCGTGACCCACGCGAGAAGGAACGTAAGAAGTACGGACTTCGCTCAGCTCGTAAGCGCGAACAGTACTCAAAGCGTTAATTGTTTTACGCTTTCGGAAAAATCACCCCGCTTTGGGGTGATTTTCTTGTATGGTTAAATATTTTGTGTTATTAATTAATTATGATTCGTTTACACCTACAAGGAGCATATTGGTTTACCGCTAAGGATTCTGGCGGTTTGTTCCGTGTTTTGTAGACACACCTAAAAAATATCGATCAACCCGCCAGCAGGCGGGATTTTTAATTAATAAGGAGAAAATATGAACCATAAAATTGATACATTACCAATCACAGTAAGCATAGAGCAACGAGAAAATCCCTACGTAATGTCCGGCTTAGCACAACGTGCCTTCCGGTTAGCAAACTATGACATGACGCCTGATGAACCGGTTGATGCTGCCATCAAATCAGGACTAATCGTTGTTGAAAGACCACAACAACCTGCAAAGATTAAACGAATGCCTGGAAACGGTAGCTTCGCATAGTTAGCAATAAGGTATAATAAAGATAAATGACAAAACCTGTAATATTAACTGGTCTACGGGCAAATAACGATTTAACACTTGGTAACTACTTTGGTGGTATTTTACCAATGATCGATATGGCAAAAACCCGTTCGAGTGAGTTCCAAATCAATATGTTTATACCTGATCTGCATAGCTTTACTACGCCGATTAACCATAGCGGCCTTTATGAGCAGATTTTACACAATGCGAAGTTATTCGTGGCAGCCGGGTTACCACTTGATAACCCTGATATTCACTTGTACCGCCAAAGCTACGTGTCGGCGCATAGTGAACTGACCTGGATTCTGGATTGCTTTACTGGATTTGGCCAGATGGCTCGGATGACACAATTCAAAGAGAAGTCGGGTGGCGTATTTCAAAGTAATTTTACAGGCACATTACTAGATGAAAAGGGTGACCAGCTCGCAAGCTGGGATAATTTGGGTCGTGAAGTGACACTTGGTTTATTTAATTACCCCGTTCTCATGGCAGCCGATATCTTACTCTATGGCGCAAAATACGTACCAGTTGGTGATGACCAAACCCAACACCTTGAGTTTACACGTGATATTGCTGAGCGTATGAATACCCGGTTCGGCGAGCTATTTATTGTGCCGGAACCAGTTAAAAGACAGCACGAATTCTTTGGAAAAGACCAAGGCTTACGCATTATGGATTTGGTAAATCCGACTAAAAAAATGAGCAAGAGTGATGAAACCGGTAAGGGTGTCATATTCCTTAGCGACAGCCCCGAAGCCGCTGCAAAAAAGATTATGAGCGCTACAACAGATGATAAAGCGAATGTGCAGTTCAATCGTGAGACTCAGCCAGGAATCAGTAATTTGCTAGAAATTTTAGCGCTGCTTCGCGGTGTTTCACTGGAAGATACCATAAGTGAATTCAGCGGGCAGGAGCGTTATGGCGACTTCAAAAAAGTTGTAGCCGACGAAATAAATGCATTTTTGACTGACTTCCAAAGCAAATTAGCAGGCGTAGATGAGCAAGCGGTACTTAAAAAGCTAGAAACCTCAGAATCTGCAATGAATGAACAGGCTAGCAAAACACTCTACAAAGTGCAGCAAGCTGTTGGACTAAGGAAATAGCATGCGACTTGATGCGTATGTTGCTGAGCACTGGCCTGAACAGTCTCGCTCAACCTGGCAAAAGCTTATTCAAGCTGGCAATGTTAGCGTAAACGGTGAAGTGCAAACCTCTACAAAGTTTGAGGTTTCAGAAAAAGATATTATTGAAGCCATCGAGCCTAAGCCTGTTGATCATTCACGTAGTGAGCTGCCCGTTATTTATGAAGACGAGCACGTAATTGTTATAAACAAGCCGGTTGGCGTGCTGACACATAGCAAAGGTGCACTGAACGATGAGTTTACGGTTGCTGAATTTGTATGCCCTAAGACAGCCTATAAACCGGATTCAAATCGCCCTGGTATTATTCATCGGCTTGATAGAGCAACATCGGGAGTGATTATCTGTGCTAAAGATGATGAAACAGCCAGTTACTTATCTAAACAATTCTCGCAGCGGACGGCAAAAAAACAGTATGTAGCTGTAACGTCTGGCGTTCCGGCACAAGTAGAAGCTGTCATTGATTTGCCAATTGAACGAAATCCATCAGCGCCAAGTACATTTAGAGTTGGTGCAAGCGGCAAATCAGCTGAAACCTACTATAAAATTCTTGAACACGATTCTGCACATGCCCTTATACAGCTTCGCCCAAAAACAGGCCGCACTCATCAGTTGCGAGTCCATTTGGCGTACCTTTCTACTCCCATTCTTGGCGATCCTGTATATGGTAAAGAGCCGGCCGATCGTATGTATCTTCATGCAGAATCATTAGAGATCACGCTGCCGGGCGGTAAAAGGCAGATCTTCACTGCGCCGTTGCCAGCAAGTTTTAGTGAGAAGGTTGCCTAAATGTTACGCTTGCATCCAACTGCCAAGAAATTCACGCAAACGTATGCGCAATCACTACCGCACGCCCTGCTTGTGGTGGGTAGGCAGGGAAACGGGCTATTCACGTTTGCAAATCATCTTGCTACTCAATCGGGAACTATATTAACAATTGTTTCGCCCATTCAAAAAACCAGCACTTCTGTGCCATTAATTCCAGTAGAAAGAATACGTGAATTGTATAACGAAACGAAAGCCCAGTTGCGCAGCCCGCATTTTGTTATTATCGACGATGCCGACGCGATGAACGCAGCGGCACAGAATGCGCTACTTAAGCTTTTAGAAGAGCCGAATGATTCTATACACTTTATCTTAACGTCACATAAGCCAGACGTACTGTTGCCGACTATTCGTTCTAGGTCGCAACGATTCGATGTTCCAGCAATTAGCGAACTAGATAGCAAAAAATTACTAACATCGCTTGGCGTAACAGACGAGTTAGATATAAAACGACTTTTATACATAGCCTCGGGCCAGCCGGCCGAACTAGCGCGGCTGACCAGTAACAAAAAAACATTTAAGGAGCTGTCTGAGCAAGTCGCGATTGCCCGACAGTTCATTGAAGGCGACACTTACCAACGGATAGTTCTGGTGCAATCATTAAAAGATGACAGGGCGGGCGCTATAAAGCTCATAGAGCTTATCCTCTTACTGTTGCGGCGCAGCCTTAGGTCTTCATCTGGTTCCTCATCAGTAAAGTTGATTAGTAATTTAGTTGATGCTAGCGAAGCTATTCGTGCCAACGGAAACATCCGGATCCAGCTCATGCGAGCTGTGGTACAATAGATAATACAATGCTAGGATTACTCGTACTTGCGCTTGCAGCCGCGTGGGCCCTCTACCAAAAGCAGACAATAGCCGAAGTAGCACTCGAGCTACCTTCACGCCTGACCGATAAATTAGATAAATTGTGGGATATCGCCCAAGAAAGCTTGCGTGACAAAAAATATCTTCGTGCCGAAAAAGCGCTGCTAACTATTTTACGCGTGGATGAACGTAATGCTACCGCATACAATCGTTTGGGTATTCTGTATGCTAAGCAGCAAGCCTACGAAGATGCGATTGAATGTTTCGAAATTGCCCAGAGTCTTGAGCCAAGCGCTAGCAGCTTGCATAACGTTGGTCTCATTTATTACGAAACCGAGGCTTACGACAAAGCAATTTTAGCGTTTGAGCAAGCCTTGGCTATTGAAGAAGACCTAGCAGCCCGCCATATTGCCTACGCCAAAGCCCAAGAAAAGGTAGGGAACACTAAGCGTATGATTACGGCCTTAGAGCGCGCCGTGGAACTTGAAAAGAACCCCCAAACCCTTACGATTTTAGCCGACGCATACGACCGAGCAGGTCAACCAGAACTTTCTGCAGACCTACGTGAACAAGCCGCCAAGATGATAGTGCCGGAAGGTCAGCCAAAGCGCGTTAAACAACCGCGCCGCGTTGTAATGTAGTTCAGCACTCTTGAAAAAACAGAGATAATTCGATAAAATTATTCAAGTGCCGCTTTAGCTCAGCTGCTGTCCGAGGCGAC
>CAZVUR010000038.1:0-2117 GCA_964629385.1 uncultured Candidatus Saccharibacteria bacterium
AAGATATTGAATCATTATTTGGCCATGATGTCGCTTTTTTGGTAGATGGCGTTACTAAAGTGTCGCAGGCCCGTAGCGGAATGCGCGACCTTGAAAGTTATTTGCCTGCTACTAAAGATAACCTAACAAAATTAATGATAGCCGTGGGCCGTGATGTACGAGTATTAATTATCAAGCTGGCTGATCGGTTGCATAACATGCGCACGTTGGAGCATATGCCACCCGCAAAACGTAAAAAAATCGCGCGTGAAACCATGGAAGTATTTGCCCCGCTGGCCGACCGTTTGAATATGGGGCGAGTCCGTGTACAGCTAGAAGAACTTAGCTTTCGCTATATGATGCCAAAAGACTTTGCGCGCACAAAAACCTTAATGGACTCCCGACTGAAAAAAAGCCAGCGTAAACTCAAACAAGTAGGGCGTGAAGTCAAGGCCAGGCTAAACGAAGAAAAAATAGAATTCGAAATGGATGGCCGCGTAAAAAGCGTATACAGCCTATTTAAGAAGCTTGACCGCGTACAGGGTGATATTGAGCAAATCCACGATTTAATTGCCCTTCGTATTATTGTGGATGATCTGTCTACTTGTTACCTTGTGCTCGGTGTACTGCACGAGCTTTACACTCCACTATTTGACCGTATCAAGGATTATGTAGCCCAACCAAAAATGAACGGCTATCAAAGTTTGCACACAACAGTGCAAACAAACGCCGGGCAAATCATAGAGTTTCAAGTCCGTACAAAAGAAATGCACGAGTACGCCGAGCGTGGGCTGGCAGCGAGCTTTCATTATAACGAATCAAAACTTACAGATGCCTATCGCACAGGCACGCTTGCTGAGCTCCCAGCGGATTTATCATGGATCCGGGAATTACAAGAAACAGCCGCTAAGGCTGGTAGTGGCCATGATTTTGATGCTGATAAATTCCGCATGAACCTATTTAACGATAGGATTTTCGTGTACTCACCAAAAGGTGACATATGGGATTTGCCAAATGGCGCCTATGTGCTTGATTTTGCCTTTCGCATTCACTCCGACGTTGCCGCCCATGCCAGCGGCTTTAAGGTAAATGGAGTCATGAAGCCGTTTAGTTATCAACTGCAACACGGCGACACGGTCGAGATTTTAACCAGCAAAACAGCCGTGCCAAAACCCGAGTGGAAAGAATTCCTCGTAACAAACCATGCTAAAGAAAAGTTACGTTTGCAACTTAGCCGTCAAAAACGTGGAGTATTATTCGGCACTATAGGCACTCGCTTAAAACGCCGAAAAAGCTAAGCACCGTACCGAGCTTTTGTATATTCAGTAAGCAATTTTTGATACAGCTCGCCAGTTATAGAAGCGCGAGCGAGCGGCACCCAGCGGTACGAATCGTGTTCCTTGCCATCAAGCACTATAGCCGGACGTGCTGGCACTTTTACTTCATACAGCTCCAAGCTGTACTCGCGTCCGTAGTAATTTGGCTCATGGCAGCTACCCACTACTCGAATAGGTAGATTTTCTATATTCAAGCCGATTTCTTCAAACAGCTCACGTGTTAAACCCTGCACCATGGTTTCGTTACTTTCAACTTTGCCGCCAGGCAAATCGTTGGTATGCGGCACGAATGGGTGTGTAGCACTACGGCGAACAATTAATACGTTATTGTCGGGATCAAGAACAATAGCCTTTGCCCCACGAACCGCCATGATTATTTAGCGTTCCAACGCTCGATACATTCGTTAATTACTTTTTTAGCTTCGTTTACGTCACCCCACCCTTTTACAATCGTACTGCCTGGCTTCTTCAGGTCTTTATAGTGAGTAAAGTGGTGTTCGAGCTGCTTCACTAGTTGCGGAATGTCATCCAGTGACGTAATACGGTCGTCATCTCGATTATCGGCTGGTACAACGACGATTTTGTCATCTACTTCACCGTCATCCTCGAATTTCATCACGCCAATGATTTTTGCTTCAAGCCATACACCAGTAGCTAGCGGTTCTGGGCAGATAATTAACGTGTCAAGCTCATCACCATCTTCGTCTAGTGTCTGGGGAATAAAGCCGTAATTGCACGGTTTTGCGAAAATACTTGGCTCCACCCGGTCTAGCATGAATGCAGCCCGTTCGCGATCCCACT
>CAZVUR010000038.1:2217-5015 GCA_964629385.1 uncultured Candidatus Saccharibacteria bacterium
AAAATACTTGGCTCCACCCGGTCTAGCATGAATGCAGCCCGTTCGCGATCCCACTCAACTTTTAGGCGTGAACCCTCTGGAATTTCCACTACAGTGTTTACCAGTCCGTCGTCAATTGCGCCTGGTGTTAGCACTTGGTTAAAGTCAGCCATCGTTTCTCCTCTTCATAAACAGATTATTCGTTTAACTTAGTATACCAAATATTGGTTAGGGGCGGCTACTTGGTATAATAAGGCCATGCCTACACCAAAATTACTGATTACGGCCGACTACATCCCCGAAGCAATCAAAACAATAAAAGCCGCCAAACATCGCGTCGTGTTTATGTCTTTAATGTTTACAGACGATACCGCCACCGATGAATTTGTTGATGCCTTAGAATCCGCCGCCGACCGTGGAGTGAGCGTTCAAATTGCAGCAGATACATTTACGTATGGAGAGTTGGGTGGTCATTTTTTGCCCTATAAATACTACACCGAAAAATCACGTAATACGACGGCATCGGTTCGTAACCTTACCAATAAGGGAATTTCATTTAACTGGCTAGGCCGGTTTAGTACCACGCCATTTACCGGCAGGACCCACATTAAATACTTGGTAGTTGACGATACGGTGTTTTCATTTGGCGGAGTGAATCTTTATATTAAAGACTTCACAGAGCAAAACGATTTTATGTTTAAGTGTGAAGATGAACGACTGGCTGATGATTTAGTCCATGAGTTCCAGCAAATCGTTAAAGCCGATCGTAATCATCACGCCTACCGGAGCCATAAATTCTCATACGGCGATAATTTTGTATTAACCGATGGTGGGTTTCAAGGCGACTCGATCATATACCGCCGGGTGTGCGAACTTGCCAAAGAAGCCAAAGAAGTACTGCTTGTTTCGCAGTATTGCCCTACGGGTAAATTAGCTCGGATTTTACGCAATAAGCCTGCCAAGCTCTACTTCAATCCGCCTGAACTAGCAGGTCCGCTTAATAGAGCTGTAATTTCTGTTGGTATGTTATTCTCGCATCATAAAACGTTATATAAAAGAGATCGTTACTTGCATGCGAAATTCATGATTTTCACTATGCCAAACGGCGAAAAAATCGCTGTTACAGGTTCACATAACTTTGTATATGGTGGCGTGCTACTGGGAACACGTGAGATTGCGCTCGAAACCAGTGACAAAAAAATTATTCGTCAGTTGGAAGCATTCTTTCGGGAACATGTTGCCTAAGGCCATCTAAATATTCACGAATTGCTAAAGCCGCACTCGCTCCTTCGCCAACTGCACTAGCAATTTGCATGGTTGCGCCACTGCGCACATCACCGCTGGCAAATACGCCCTTCATAGATGTTTGAAGGTTTTTATCGGTCTTAATAAGCCGGTTCTCGTCAAGTTCAATGCTGCTCGACGCTAAGAACTGGGTATTTGGATTTAAACCTACGAACACAAAAACTCCATCTGTTTCGAAAGTAATTGGCTTACCTTCTTTGGTAGCTTTTACTGAAGTAACCTTACCGTCAGTCGCAACAATCTCATCAGTACTCGTATTCAAATGTACGGTTACCTTACCCTCGTCAACATATTTCTGAAGTTCAGTTTGCAGTACTTCGCTTGCTTTGATTGTGCTTCGTACCAATAAATCAATGTGAGTACTAAAACGCGTCAAGAAAATTGTTTCTTGCACGGCCGAGTTGCCCCCGCCAATTACCACCAGTCGACGATCTTTATAAAACGCTCCGTCGCAGGTTGCGCAGTAGTGTACACCGCGGCCATACAGCTCGGCCTCACCAGGAACACCGATTTTATTGTAATCGCTTCCGGTGGCAATGAGTACAGCCTTGGCTTCAACCGGTTTACCATCAACAATTACCGTTTTTGTATCACCGTTATCAATAATTTCAGTTACGTCGCCAAGCTCAATTTCGGCCCCAAATCGCTCTGCTTGCGCCTGTAATTGCATTGCCAGTTTCATGCCTTCAATACCGTCAGGGAAGCCTGGATAATTGTCGACTTTATCGGTAATAGCCGCCATGCCACCAATTACACCTTTTTCGTACAAAATCGTATCGATATTCTCACGCGTGGTGTATACGGCTGCCGCCAGCGCACTCGGGCCGGCGCCAATCATAATCACATCACGAACATCCGCCTTGCTACTCATCGCTTTTTACCAATCCTTTTATTTCAACAACGAACATTAATGGACCGACAGGTCGTCCTGAGCCGTCATCGGTCGAACCGTAGGCCTTGTCGGCCGGTATCGTTAATTTAACGACGGAGCCGACTTTTTGTCCGGTCAAGCCTTCAGTCCAACCTTTAATCACACCATCTAAGCCAAATTCAGCCGGGGTTACCGTACCGTCTTTATTGGTGCTGTCAAAAATTTTGCCATCACTTGTCCATCCAAAGTAATTTGCGCTGATCTTTGAATCAGCTGCTAGTACTTCGCCGTCGCCCTGCTTAAGAACATCGACTTTTAATTCTTTCACCTCATCAGGATTAAATGCATCGGCTGAATATCCTTCAAGCGGTTTATTAGATTTTGCTTGTTGCTCTTGGTATTCTTTAAGCATTTTCTCGTATTCTTTTTGTTGTTGCTCGGCGGTGGCTGCCTGGTTTTTTGGTGCCAATACCATAGCTAAAAAGCCAGCCAATGTTCCCACAATTAATACAACCGCGATAATCCAGATGCCTGCTCGTTGGGCAGTCGTTGTAGCCATATATCCCCTCTTCTTTGTTCTTGCAGTAAAACTTATACTTGTATTAGTATATCAAATTCTACCGTAAATTTCCTGCTAGATTCG
>CAZVUR010000038.1:5115-7349 GCA_964629385.1 uncultured Candidatus Saccharibacteria bacterium
CCTGCAGCATTAGAAGGTAGCTTAAAAGCCTTTTGCACGCTTTGTTTAAATTCACCAACCACACCCCAAACTCGACCCTCTTTTAAGATCACTGCCGAACGGGCTGGCTCATAGACGGCTACAAGTTGCTTGCCCCTCTCGTCTTTACTTATATCGTATGTATTCAGTGGCACAAAATCACTATTATCAGTATTTGTAATTTTATTTAGGTACCTTAAGGCTGTGTAATATGCGGCGGCTTGCGGCTTTTGTTTGCTTGAGAACACAAACGCTAGCTGACTATCTTCATTCGGAATAGTGGGTTCATCAGCATCCATCTCGCCTTTAAAGTGAGTTTTTCCTAGTTCAAATAAAGCAAAGCTTTGGTGGCCTGCTTTATAATTCATGTGAATTTTATCGAGCAAACTCGGGGTTAGGCTAAGCCGGTAGTATTGTAAATCAGGGCTTAGAGCATTTGAAAGCCTATACGCATACATAGAATCTTGCTCGGCTTTTTGCATGACTTTCTCGTGCACAAAACTGTAGGTTACTACTTCATTAGCGCCGTACCTACTCAACACTTCTCGAATCTGCTTTTTTAGCTCACGTGCAGGATTCTTAGCTGTTGGTTTTGTGCTACGCTGCGGTAATACACGTGGTACGTTTTCGAATCCATATAAGCGGCCGACTTCTTCAACTACGTCTTCAGGCAGCTCAATGTCGGTACGCCAGAATGGTGCGTTAACCTCAATTTTATTGTCTGTACTGTTTACAGCTACTTCAACATTCTCAAGCAGTTCAACGATTTCTTGGCCACTTAAGCTCGAACCGAGCCGCTCATTGACAAATTCAGGTGTTACAGAAACTGTCTTGGCGCTTTCATTTGCGCCACTATCGAATACATCACTTGCCTGCCTACCACTCGATACATCGAGAATCGATTTGATAAGTAAATCCATAATATATTCGTTTTGAAGGGGCGACTGGCCTTTATTAAACCTAGTTAATGCATCGGTAAATACCCCATGGCGCATACTTGATTTGCGCAACGCGTACATATCAAAATTACCAACTTCTAGCACGATGTTAGTGGTATTGACGCTTACCTCTGAGTTGCCGCCGCCCATAATGCCGCCAAGTCCGATTACCCCTCCGCCATCGGCGATTACAATGTCGTTTTCGGTAAGGTCATACGTTTTTCCATTAAGTAGTTCGGCTTTTTCGCCTTTTTGCGCCATTCTTGCCACAAGTTTATTATCGCGGAGTTTGTCATAGTCGTAGGCGTGTGTTGGTTGCGCCGTAAGGAGCATGACATAGTTCGTTACATCAACGATGTTGTTGATTGGCTTACCCCCCATAGCAACGAGCGCACATTGCAGCCACAAAGGGCTTGGCTTTACTTGTACACCCTCTAATGCAACGGCCATAAAGCGTGGCACCATATTGCCAGCTTCATTGCTAACGCCAAGCTTGAGTCCAGTGGCGTCTTTAAACTCCGGTTTATTCGTGTACCATTTCGGGCTTACGAATTTTTTGTGCTGAATACCTGCGATTTCACGCGCTACACCAAGTTGTCCAAACAAATCTGGCCGGTGCGTAAACATTTTATTTTCAATTTCAATAATCGTATCATCAAGCCCATATGCTTTTGCAAAGCTACTACCTGGAACAACCTTCACATCATTCGGCTTCCATTCATCAGGATCGATTTCTAATATGCCTTCGTGGTCGCTGCCTATTCCAAGTTCATCGGCGGCTGCAAGCATCCCTTGGCTCATAACCCCGCGTAGCTCACGCGCGCCCAGCACAAACGGTTCGTCATCATACGTCGCTGGCACCACGCTGCGTGGCGGTAGCCACACTGCGAATAATCCTACCCGTACGTTTGGAGCACCGCACACGACTTGTACATAGCCGTTCTCATCACGTTCAACATCTTTTACCGTGCCGTCGTCGTCTAGCTTAGTTACATTCAAACGATCGGCCCCCGGGTGCTTTTCACATTCCACAACTTTCACAATCACGGCATCTTTATACTTATCGCCAAGATCAATCACACCCTCGGTGCCGCCAAGTTGCGAATTAATTTTCGCTACAAGCTCATCGAGCGGAAGATCGATATCAGTAAATTGCTCAATTGTGTTTAAACTAACTCGCATAACTGTTCTAAATTATACCGTACTTTGGTTATTGGCCGTTATAGTTTGTCCAATCGGTAGCTAGGTCAAATCCGTAAGGGTAACGCACGGCGAATC
>CAZVUR010000039.1:0-7094 GCA_964629385.1 uncultured Candidatus Saccharibacteria bacterium
TCACTATTGAAAGCAAGCTTTCATCGGAAGATTTCCTTGCGAATTGCCGACGGCAATTCTCACTACCAACTGCGCCAAACCCCGATATTTTAATTATACAGCCCCTAAAGGGAAAAGAGCAGCCCGACAGATTTTCGCACAAATCTGTCGGCGCGATGAGAAAAACCGTAGGTTTGTCTCATAGTAACCACGCCAAACCCCGATATTTTAACGACCAGAGGACGCGGCGCTTGATATATCCCCGCGTAAGTGCAAGGTGGGACGACCTCATAGCATAACCAATGGTCACACAGAATGTTGGTATCCCTATCAAATGACGTTAGGAAATCATATACGCCGCGTCCTCTGGGCATTACCTGCGCCAAAGCACGTTACACTTCTAATTATACACTGTCCGTGGCAAAGGCTTCAATCTTAACGAGTGTTATATCCAGCCGAATAAGACAGTAAACAGATGAACGATAGCCTGAGTTGATGTAGTGATGAAATACCCTATAAATGAGCTAGCCAGGAGCACAACGGCGAAAACGACAATCAGCCCATATCGTTCGATCGTCTCCATACCGCGCCGCACAAAGTCTGGCGCCAGTGCATACAATACCCTCGACCCATCAAGGGGTGGAATTGGAATCATATTAAAAACGAAAAAACCTAGATTCACCCACACGCCAGTACTGAGAATACTACCTGCCGGTGAAGTAAGTGCTGGATGAAATAACTGGAAGCTTATGAAGAATAAAAGAGCGATAACAAAATTGGTTAGTGGACCTGCAAAAGCTACGAATGCCGCGCCCCATTCGTCGTAGCGTAGACGTGCCGGATTAAATGGTACAGGTTTGGCCCCACCAAAGATAGGCGCCCCCATAATAGCTAACACCACGGGTAGCAGAATTGTTAAAAACGGATCGATATGTTTGATTGGGTTAAGCGTTAAACGCCCTTCCTTTTCAGCCGTATCATCACCCAGCCAATAGGCGGCAAAGCCATGCATCACCTCGTGCAAGGTCATTGAAAACAAAATAACAATCACGACGGTGATAATATACATAATATCAAGTTCCATTGCTATCTATTATATACTACCTCCACCCCTTGACGCCTAAGGGAAAAACCGGTACAATGGTACGAGTTTTGATTAATAAACGTTAAGGAGTAAGAGATATGGCAGCCCGCTGCGAACTTACCGGTAAAGGCAAGCAATTCGGCCACAACGTGAGCTTCTCTTTGCGTCGAACCAAGCGCGTATTCAAGCCTAACCTACAGAAGAAAACTTTTGTAGTTGACGGTCAGAAAGTAACTATGACCCTTTCAACTCAAGCAATCCGTACTTTGAAGAAAAAAGGACTTTTGCAACCAGTTGGTAGTCAAGCCGCTAAATAAGCACGTTTGCTTTAAACTAAAATAACCGCCACGACAGCGGTTATTTTTATATATGTTCACTTTTAACTACGCGCAAGTTTATAGGTTGTTAGCACCTGAGGCAAGGCTGCAGCCGACTTAATCTTTAACTTATCAAGTTCTTCAACTTCACCACCAAGTTCGGCGTGGAATACCTCAAACGTATCCTGCGGCACTTCATACTTCAAACCATCATCGGCGTAATGAACCGGGATAACTCCTTTAGCGTCAATCTTACGAACCACCTGCGCGGCAGCAGTAGCGTCTAATGTGTAGCCTGCTCCGCCAACTGGAATAATGACCATGTCGACTACTCCAATTTCTTCTAACTGTTCTTCACTCAATTTTGCATCGATATTACCAAGCAGTACTATGCGAGCTTCACCAACTTCGATTCTATAAATAGTTGATCCAAATCCTTCGTTATCTAGATGGCGCTGTGCACGGATGCCACGAATCGAGAAGTCACCCACTTCGTACTCGCCGGGCCCTTCGATTTGCAACGTCGCCGCGGCAGAATCAGCCATAAAACGCGGTTCGGTTGCAAGTGCAATCATGTCTTTAGGCTCAATATCTTTTAATCCAACCAATGAAAGCTTTGGATCTGTAATTAACTTTGATTTTTTTGTGGCAATAACAATCGTATTTGCACCTTTGTACTCTATCTCGAACATACGTCTCCTATTTGGCCTTAGCTAGAATTTGCTCTGTATCGCGAAGCACTACGTACTTGCTGCTTGTAAGCTCTGTTATAAATTTATCACGAATTGATAAGCGGTAGTAGAACTCGTCGTACGTAAGCACGCTATAGTTGAGCTCTCTACCTTCTTTCTTCTCGAGTGTTTTTATAAACGCTTTCACCTTGGCTGGCGCCGGGTTGCCCACAAGCAATAAGTCAACTTTGCTAGCGCTGCCTGCTACAAATACGCCAGCCATTACTGCTAATTTGACTCCTCCGACCTCGTCCAGTTTCGTCTGCCAATCAAGGGTAGATTGTTTTGGCTCTTTTACCACTGTATCTGCATCAACATTATCGCCAAAAATTGCCCTTAGTGGTACATAATGTTCATATCGCTGATCAACTTCGTAGTACAGCTTATTATCGGCTGTATCACTTTTTATAATACCTACGTTCATCATATTAGCTAGTTCACGACGCACAGAGTTAATCTGTTCATCAATCAAACGAGTTATCTCTCGTACGTAAAAAGATTTACCTGGATTGTTCAAAAACAGGTGAAGTAGTTTTATACGTGTCTTTGATCCGAACAATGCATCTATCATAGTTTTCTACCCGAATAAATTTCTGATTTAAGTGTAGCACAGAAGTTACTCAGACGCGAGTAACGTTTGTATGTAGCCTCTCGCCTCTGTTAATCGAGTCCACATTATATCTGGATTACGACGGAACCACGTCATCTGACGTTTCGCCAATTGATAATCGGCTGTTGTAAATAAATCTCTTATTTCTTCAAGAGATAACTCGCCCAACAGATAGCGATGCATAAGCGGATAAATATTCCCGGTCATCGCCTCAGAATCCCAACCATATTTTTTGCCCAATAATGTAGCTTCTTTTTCAACTCCAAGTTCAAATAGCTGTTCGGTCCGATTTATAATTCTTGTTCGAAGCGTAAGCATTTTCGTAGCTAAACCAACAACTATATACCCGTTTGGTAATGGAGATTTACTGATTCCGCTTATGCTTTTACGTTCAACGGCTCGCACGAGATGCCGTTTGTTCTTATGGTTTTCAGGAAGCTGTATGTTGTTTTGCTTACAATATTCAATTAGCGCCTCGATTGACATCGCTTCTAGCTCGGCACGCCCATTGGAATCTGCTGGTGGGCCGAATGTAAAGTCATATAGCACGGCGTCGACGTACAGCCCAGTACCACCTGCGATGATTGGCAGCTTACCCCGTGACTGAATATCGGCAATGGCGTGCTTTGCATACGCTTGAAAATCAGCCGCGCTGAATGCCTCGCCAGGCTCAACTAAATCAATGCCCCAGTGAGGTACAATAGCCTGTTCTTCGGCTGTTGGCTTAGCTGTTCCGATATCCATTTCTTTGTAAATAGTTCGTGAGTCGGCACAAATTATTTCGCCGTTCCATTCTTTTGCTATATCAATAGCCAGAGAGGTTTTACCGCTCGCAGTTGGGCCAACAATGGCAATTAATCGAGGTTTGGCTGCCACCTGATATCCTTAAAGTTATCTACTATATGATTCGTACACTTTACGCCTTCGGCGGCAAGTAATTGCGCTTGGACCTCGCGCCCCCCATGGAACCCTGCTGCCAGGCCACCAAATCGATTGACCAACCGATGCCACGGTAGATCAGGATTACCAAAGTGAGCAATCCCGCCAACAATCCGACTGGCATTTGCCTGGCCCGCTAGGCCAGCTAAGTCGCCGTATGTTGTAACCTGGCCAGACGGTACCTGCGCCATCAACGCCTCAACTCGCTCGCGGAAATTAGCTTTTGATTCCATTAAAGTATGCCTCAACCGCTGCCCAATCTTTGCAACGAGTTACAAGTGGTGGCATTTCAACCCCCCTGTTCCATTTATAATCACCAAACAGGATGCTCTTTATACCAACCTCAGAAGCGCCAATGCAATGTTTTGGCTGATCGTCTATAAGATAATCAGCATCTAAGCTTTTTAATATATCGGCTTTTGTTTGCGCGTGTGTTGTGTGATCAACCTTATCCCAAATCCCTGAGAAATGAATGACATCATCTGAGAAAATGCCCGGATAATGCCTTTTTAACCATTCGCGGGTATCGGTATTAAGGACGCTTGAACGTGACGTAACTATACATAGTTCGAATCGCTGCGATAAACGACGGAGCACCTCGTCAGCTGCATGAATAGGTGCAAGTGTTTGATACACCTTACCATCAAATAGTTCATCGCGTCGTGCCAGCGTTTCCTCAAGATTAAGGTTCCATAGCTCCGCCCAGTGTTCGGTATAGTCATCGACATGAAGATTAGTACCCCATCGCTGGTTACTAAACCGCACAAATGCATCCGCTTGATCAGCAAGTACTTCGTCGATATCTATAGCTATCTTCACCATTTACATCTCTTTCAGGTATGCTGGCAGTTGATCAAGCGCTACTTTCTCTTCTCCACCCTGAGTACGTACACTTACCTCGCGCGCTTCTTTATCTTTCGGTCCAACAATCAACTGTACAGGAATCTTCAGGCTGGTTGCTTCGCGGATTTTCTTGCCCAAGCTTTCGTTACGATCATCACGAGTTACACGCAGTTCATTGTACTTCAGTGGTTGCATCAGTACGACATCACTTAGTGTCGCTTCAATCTCTTCCACGTAATCAAGCACCGTATCGTTAATAGTCAAGATACGAACTTGTTCTGGTGCTAGCCAAAATGGAAACCAGCCGGCGGTTTTTTCGAGCAAGAAGCCCATAAAGCGCTCGTACGAACCTAAGATTGCTCGATGAATGATAATTGGATGTTGCTTTTCGCTGTTTTCATCAATGTAAGTAAGTCCCATTCGCTGCGGAACCAAGATATCTACCTGCGAAGTAGCGATTGTATCTTCCTTACCTAGTACATTCCGGGTCTGTACGTCAATCTTTGGCCCGTAAAAGGCCGCTTCACCCTCGGCCTCTACAAATTCTGCGCCGAATTCGCGCATAGCTTCACGAATGGCATTACCGGCATCTTCCCAAACTTGCTGCTCACCACCGTATTTATCCTTTTTAAAGTCAGGCAGCGACAAACGGTACCAGTAGTCTTCAACGCCCATGGTGTCGTAAACAGCCTTAAAGAGCTCAAGTACCTTAATAAACTCTTCTTTTAACTGGTCGGGGCGTACATAAATGTGTGAGTCGTTCTGAGTAATAGGACCACGTACACGAATCAAACCAGAAAGTGTACCAGACAGCTCCTTGCGGTAAATGCGCCCGCCTTCAGCTAACTTCAGTGGTAAGTCACGGTAGCTTCCCACAATTTTTTCATAAATCATATGATGATGCGGGCAGTTCATTGGCTTCAGATAGAATGTCTGGTCTTCGTCGTCCTTTAGCTTATACATGTCGTCACTGTAGTAGCTGGCATGGCCCGAACGCTGATATAGATTTTCGTGTGCAAGGACTGGTGTCTCAACGTAGCTGTAACCACGTGACTCTTCTTCTTGCTTCATGTAGCGTTCAAGGGCGTTCTTTAAAACTGTACCTCGTGGCATCATAAGTGGTAATCCAGCCCCAACACTATCCGACATCATATAAATACCTAGCTCTGGGCCAAGCTTGCGATGGTCGCGTAATTTAGCCTGTTCTAGCATTTCTAAATGCTGATCAAGTTCTTCTTGAGTTGCAAACGCTACTCCATACAGTCGCTGCATTTGGGCATTCTTTTCGTTGCCGCGCCAGTAGGCACCAGCTACGCGCATTAATTTGAATGCTCCTACTTTGCCCGTAGATTCTACATGCGGACCACGACAGAGGTCAGTAAAGTCACCATCAGTGTAGAATCCTACATTATCAATAGCCGCGTCGCCATTAGTACTTACGCCCATAGTGGCAGCGTCCAGCTCACTCGCAATAGTCGTACCCTCACGCTTCAGGTCGTTCAGCAATTCAGTTTTGTAGGGCTGTTTTGCTTCTTCTGCCCAGGCAAGCGCATCGTCAATAGATTTTTCACTATGCTCAAACGGATAATCCTTATTAATAATAGCCCGCATCTCTTTTTCGATTTTCTTGAAATCGCTCTCAGAAATTTTTGTATCACCTAAATCAATATCGTAATAAAAGCCATTCTCAACCACCGGGCCAACGCCAAACTTAGCGTTCGGCCATAAGTGCTGCACTGCCTGAGCGGTAATATGTGCTAGGCTGTGTCGCATAGCGTAAAGTTGTTCGTCGTTCATAGAAATAACCTCCTTTTAAAATAAAAACGCACGCACCAACGACTCATGTGTGCGTGCCTCGGTCCCGAAGTCTCGGGAGGTTCCACCTTGGCTATTTCTATTACCGCATTCGATACGTTCGTCTGCGATCGCTCCTACGGAACTCAGCGGGCGGTTACTCCGCGTCTTTGTTCCCTTTTATAGTAACTCCTAGCCCTTTACAATTGCAACCCCCGCCCCTGTTTGCTACAATAACCTGAGTTCTTAAAGGGAAAAGAGCAGCCCGACGAACGAATTCATTTCGTTCCCGGCGCGATGAGAAAAACTGTAGGTTTGTCTCCATACAAGGGTGATTAGCTCATTTGGCTAGAGCGCTTCATTGACGTTGAAGAGGTGGCAGGTTCGAATCCTGCATCGCCCACCAATTTAAATGCTGACCTTATGGTCAGTTTTTAAATTGTAGGTTGTTGCGAAGGATCTGAAGCTGCGCTTTTGCGTAGCAAAAGGAGGTTCGGTGAAGCGAAAAAGGAAACTCGTGCTTGCACGCGTCCCTTTTGAGCGGAAGAGAGAGCTTGCGAACGATATCCTGCATCGCCCCGTCGTAAATATCTCAAAACACTAGCTTTCTTTAAATTAAAGCTATGCTTCAGAATTAATTAACCTGTATAGATTGAGAGCGTCATCATATGCAACGAGATCAATCATCGGAACATGATTCACACTCAGTCTTTGCTGAAATAAACCAATGGACGTAAAGGCCGGTAAAGAATATGGCATACTTAATCGTGTATCGATTTTCGAAGAGTATGATTCTG
>CAZVUR010000040.1:0-7070 GCA_964629385.1 uncultured Candidatus Saccharibacteria bacterium
GAGCCTTAAAAGAAAAACTCCGCATTATTTGCGGAGTTTTAGTGTGGCGACAACGGCTTTATAGGCCTCAAAGTCTTTTCGCTCGAGATACTTCAAAAGGCGCTTTCGCTTACCAACCATCTGAATCAATCCGCGACGAGCCATGTGGTCGTGCTTGTTCAGCTTTAGGTGCTCTGTCACCTCTTTGATACGAGCAGTCAAGATTGATACTTGGGCCTGTGGGCTACCAACATCGTTCTTGCCAACCTGAGTCAAAGCAATTGCCTGTGATTTATTCTCTTTTGATATCATCTAGATGATTCTAACAGATTAGCAGTAAAGAATCAAGCTCTGAGAGTATCAATCAGCAAATGCATGGCCTCAAGGTCATCCAGCATGAATGGACTCGTATGCGTAATTGCATTGATTAGACTGGCATACTGAGTATCAGAAATCACAAGTGCCAATGTCTCATCTGGTTTTCCAGCGACATCGATTACCCTACCTTCATTATCATAATAAATCACGTCTATAGAGGCCTGACTAACACCGTCGAGGTTTGTTATTGCGAGCGACTCTTCCATGCTGACACCCATTGATGCAAGCAGCTCTGCCTCAATTGTTAGACCGGCATACTCCATAATTCTTTCATCAGCCCCGGGCTCATAAGGAGAAGGTGTTTGGTATAACAGTCGTGCGCTTATCACACGCAGTGATGAATCATGAGAGTGAAATAACTCTTGAATAACCCCGGGGTCTATTACAACAGCATATTCAAGTGGAATACCACCTTCGTGCTGTAAACCAGTGAGCTCACGAGAAACGCCCTGGTCAACTGCAATCTCCTGTAAAGCTAAAAGCAGTACCTGCAAGTCCTGCTGAGATAGCTCAAAGCTTTTTGAGTCTTGAAAAAACTCATTCGTCATAACGTGATACGCCCGAGCCTCGCACCAATTTTTCTGGCACGATTGCGGCGACTCCGTTCTGATATGAGCCCTAAAGATCCAAGCGGTAAATCTTCTCCCCTTACAAGCCCTTCTAAACCACTATTCTCTCGAATAGCGTTAATTTCCTCGGCCGTGTAGCCAGGATGGAGCTCAGTGTACGCACGATTAAATTCCTCTGCGGCGAGTTCAAGATCATTAGCAAATGATGACATTTCGGCTATCATATTAATATTATAGCATAAATATGTATATAATGCAATGTTTAGGCGCTAGCAAGCAGCTGTTTCTGCTGTAAATATGTGCAGGCTTGCTCGTAGGCTACTCGGAAGGCGTTTTGTATATCGTGCTCACTCCAGTGAATCCCATGAGGCTGAATGTACGTGTAGCGAAGTGGCGCGTCAAGGTGATGTACCTCAACTGAATTAACACCTAAGCGTTGGTACATATCTGGCAGACTTGCACTGTGGGTTCTTCCCCATAATACTGCAGGCTTAGCAGCATATTCAGCCGCATGCGTGCCCATATGGGCGGCTAACCACGCCAAAGAGCCTACTGCTGCTCGCATTTCGCGAATACTTTGCAAGTCTTGGTATTTCTTTAATGTACCTTTTGTAAGGTGTTTGGCGCTTTGAGGCATAAGATAAAGCAGTTCATCTGGCGTAAACGTGGGCAAGCCAGCGGCACTATGTTCTCCGTAAAACCCTGCCGGCAAAACCGTCGCTCCACGCTCAGCTGTTTTAGTATGAAGCGCTTCGTGAAAGGCTGATGAGTGCTGATGCGGATGATCAACAGAGTGGAGCTCGTGCAGCACAATACCGTTTTCTGGCACAATCGTATCTAAATGCCGAATCCAGCCCTCGCCTTGCTGACCACGCCGGCCAAAATACATATTTAGACCACCACGACTATTGATATCGTGTACAACATGTGAATAATGCGGTATTTTACCCTGTGGCATGCTTACAGTATAGCGCTTGCGCTTTCAATCGTCATCCCGCCAATACTAATTCGCCTGAGCTCACTGCAATAGGCGCCTGTTCCAAGCGCTTCACCGATATCTACCGCTAGGCTGCGAATATACGTGCCAGAGCTTACATGCGTACGAATTTTGAGCTGTGGATAGGTATAATAAAGCAAATCAGCCGAATGAATGGTAACTTGCCTCGTCGGTATCTCAACTTCTTGGCCTTTACGAGCGAGTTTATAGGCTCGCTGGCCGTTAATTTTAATTGCGCTATAGGCTGGTGGTGTTTGCGTAATCTCACCAGTAAGTTTTTGCAAAACCGCTCGTATATCAGCTTCGCTAGGCCGTACATGACTTACAATAGTTAATTCACCTTCTGGGTCGCCAGTTGAGCTCGTTTTTCCTAATGTAATAGTCGCTTCGTACACTTTATCTTGCTTTAAAAACTCATCAGATCGCTTTGTAGCGTCGCCAAGCAGAATAATTAGTACGCCCGTTGCGAATGGATCAAGCGTACCCGCATGCCCCACTTTAAGTTGACGCTTGGTTGGTGTAATGCCTGCGTTTTTAAATGCAGCTTTTCGCTTACCGCGAAGTTTGGCCACTACGTCAAAACTTGTCCAACCGGCTGCTTTATCGACCAATAAAATTCCGTCTTCCAGTAAATTCATATGTATTTAGTATACTAGAGGCATGAAACGCGTAATGATTGGCATTTTTGCCCACCCAGACGACGAAAGCTTTGGCCCTAGCGGCACCCTTATAAAGCAAGTTCAATCTGGCACAGATGTACATTTATTACTCATTACAGACGGCGAGGGCGGCTCAAACCCTACTAACGCACCGGATTTAGCTAGGCTACGCTTAGATGAATGGAACCGGGCCGCAGAACTGATTGGCACTACCTCTACCCAGGCCCTACACTTCCCAGACGGCGAGCTTAGCCATAGTATGCACATTGCGATTGGCGCAGCACTGCACGCCGAAATTCATCGTATTGTTGAAAGTTACGCCGAACCAATCACTATTGATGTAATGACGTTCGATCAACTTGGTGTTACTGGCCATCTTGACCATATTGCTGCCAGTTTTTCGGCTACTCACCAGTTTTTTAGCCTTAAAAATGACACGCCACCAAACGTAACTATGGGTGAACTATGGTACTACTGCCTAAGCCGCGCCCATGCGCCAAATAAAGAATGGACTGATTATTACATGCCGATTGGGCGTGATGATGATTACATTAACCGTGTAATCGATGCTCGTGACGTATTGCCACAAAAAATTGCGGTTATGGACGCACACGAGAGCCAGGTCCACGATGCCAACGCCCAAAAACAACTCGGTGAAGAGTTGCTTGGGCGTGAATGTTTCCATGTAGTGCACTAGCCGCTACGTTTGAGCAGTTTAGAGTACCGTAAAGCGACTACAACGCCTTAAAGCATAGCCTTAAGGCGTGTAGGTTTATACGAAAAACCTGTTTAAATGTAGCGGCGGGACGCTATAAAACTACTGCCCCGGAATCTTAAACTGGTTCGGATCTGGGGGCGAAGCTGGTGTTGGCGGAGGTGGAGCGGCTGGTGGCGTGCCAAATATCTGCCCTAGCTGCTCTGGAGGTAGCGGGCCCTGCGGGAAGTTTGGAAGCGGTGGCGGTGGCGGCAGCTGAGAGAAATCGACTGGTGCTGGCGCGGTTACTGGCGGCAGAGCTTCTGGCGATACATATGGCGCTGGCGAAACTGGCGCCGCCTGTTCTTCAACAGCTTGTTCAACTGGTGTCGGTGCTGGTTCTTCGACTTGTGGAGCCGGTACAGGCACTGCGGGTGCGATTGGAGTAGCCTCGTAAGCCATGGCGACTGCATCTTGCGCCTCTGCGTGAGCTTGGGCACGATTCTTTTTATCAATATCTTCGAGTGTTTCGGTTGGCGGCGCGACAGCTGGCGCAGCGGGTTCCGGCTGGGTTAGTACTGGCGGTAGGTCTTCTTTAAAGATATCTACCATTGCCTGATTTTCTACCTTCTCTTCTTCGCCGGCAGCATTGAATGGCGCCTGGAAGGCGGGCTGCTCATCGCTACTCACATAATTACTGGTGCTGTGAGTAAGGATTTTCTTATTGCGATCCGCTTCAAGCTCTTGTTCTTTATCATGCTGCGCCTGCTCTGTAGTAGCATTCAGCGTGCCACCTAAGCTTGGCTCATCGGCATCTGGTTCCACCGCTACCACGGGTGGCAATTGCGGGTCGATTGTTGCTTGAGAGGGTTCTGTGCTCTCAGCCGCCAAGTCTTGCTCAAGGTCATCAATAGACGAGTTTCCTGCTGCTGGCGCAACACTTGATAGCTGTTCGGCTAACGCATCTTCGGCAGTTTTAGCGGCTTCTTCTTGTTTTTCTGCAGCTGTTTCGGCAGCAACTTCGTCTAGGGTACCCTTCTTTTCGTGTGCTATTGTCAGCTCGCCATCGGCATCGGATTTCTTCTTTTTCTTAGGCTTTGCAGATTTCGTAAGTTTGGTTGATTCACCTTCGTTTAACGATGTCGATCCGTCGGCGTTACTCTCACCGCTTGAATCGTCGTTTTTATCGTGCCCAATTTCGTGTGCTTCCTCAAGTTTAGCGGCTATCAACTGCTGGTTTGCCCCTGCTGCCATAAGCTGGGCAGCCATTGTCATGACTTTGCTGCTGGTTTTGTTGTTGCTAAACCGATCGGTCGCGGCAACGATACCGGTCAAGAAGGCAGTCGCAATCTGCTCGTCTAAAATAGCTTGGTCACCTTTTAAGGCTTCGCTAACAGACACCAGCATTTCACTAATACTACTTGCTCCTGATTCATGCCAGTCGATATCACCCAGTTCACTTGATGTATCGCCGCACGTTAATGTCGCCACGGTAGCATCGTGGAATATTTTGCCATGTGCTTGCAGTGCTTTGTCTAGGTTGTCTTTATCTTTTACGCCTAGCGCCAACACTAGTTCAACGTTGTAGTCACCCTGCGAAAAGTCTAAATCGTCTTGTGTAATGGTAGTGCGGTACGGGGTAATAAAAATTTTCACCACGTCGCCTTCTACCTTATAACGCAGGTGGTCGGCCTTTTCTTTATCGAGCGCAATAATGAAATCGCGCAAGCTATCAACGGTGTTTTCAAACGTTTTCGATGGCTCAAGGAATGTAATAGCTGGCGGGATATCGCCAGAAACAACTGCAGTGGCGTGTTTCTTGAGGCCATTTAGCATGCTGGTAAGGCCAAGGGCGGCCGACAGTTCATCAACCGATGGATTGGCGCTTACGGTCACTAAAACATTGGTTGAGCTTTTGATTTTCTCAACGATTTGCTGGCGAGCGGATTGGCCTTCGTTCATGTTTGTTTGTGACCTTCGGTGTTTTTTGTTTTTACGTAGAAGTTTGTACCTACAGTACCATAAGCCTAATTATTTCGTCAAACTTTTTAAGCTTAACATCGACATTACAGACTCGGGTGGCATCCAGCGGGGCAGCACCCGAAAATGTTTTTCTGTAGTCAGAAAAAATTTTCAGGGGCGGACTGGATGACAGGACCCGAGTCTAACCTCTTTACAATTGACTCGTTTTAGTCTACAATTACCCCTTAGATTGTACTACCAAACTAATTACCAATTTAAGGAGAATCTTTAGTGCCAATCATCAAATCCGCTATTAAGCGTGTAAAGCAAGCTAATGTTCGGCGCGAACGAAATGTTGCTACTAAGCGTGCTATCAAGCAGGCTGTTAAAGCGTTTGAGGCAAAGCCTACAAGTGAAACATTAAGCAAAGCCCACAGCGAAATTGATAAGGCTGTAAAAAAGAACCTTATTCACAAGAACACCGCTGCTCGTCGCAAAGCTAACCTTTCAAAAGCTGCGAAAGCTGCAAATGTTAAGCTTGCTGCTGCTAAAAAGACCGCTGCCAAGCCAGCAGCCTCAAAGGCTCCAGCTAAAAAAGCTGCAGCACCGGCCGCTAAAAAACCAGCCGCAAAGAAGCCAGCTGCCAAAAAAGCTACTACAAAGAAATAGATTTGTAACATATAAAAAACGCTCCATACAAAGGGCGTTTTTTATATGTTGGCAACTTTTGCCAGCGATGTTTCAAGCACTACCCACGGATCAGCATCGCTACTTTTAAGCCGTAAATCCGCTTGAGCAAAGATGTTCATTAGTTCATATGCGTCGCCTTGCGATAAACGCTTAGCATACGGTGCAAGTTTTTGTAGCGGATAGCTACTCTTCGCCCCTGTATCGGCCGCCACTCTTGCCACGTCGCCGCTGCCATATACCAGCACAACTAGCTGGATAACCTGTGAATTCACAAGCCCGAATACTCTATACGGATCTTCTGTCCGTCGTAGGTCGGCAATAATTTCAGCAATTCGCTTCGTATCACCATTTAGTGCTGTTTCAAACAACGCAAACACACTTTCTGTTGGTGACTGTTCAATCACATTATCTATCCACTCATCACTTACTTCACCCGCTAAAACAAGCTTATCGATTGCCTGCGCCAGTTCCCACTGGTTTACTCCACCGCGTCGCACTAAGCGGCGTGCCTGAGCTGACGTGAGTGAAAGTTTACGAGCTGAGGCATAAGCATCAATCCATGCGAGTACTTTATCTGTTTCGCGCTCATTCATCGGAATAAACTCTTCAACCGTTACATTCTTTTTTAACCACTTATAAGCGGCTGTTCGTTTGTCTGGTTTTGGCTCAATTAGCACAAGTTCCGTGTCGCTACTTACCCTACCGAGCCATGTCTCAATATTCTGCCATAGCTCACTACATGCACTTGGCATATCGATTATCACCATCCGCTTCATGCTAAATAGTGTTTGGCCAGCAAAAATATCAGCCAACTGTTCGCCATTAAGCTCTGCTCCGTCGTATCGTTCCGGAGCGCCATCAAATTCACGCTTTAGCTGGGCAACACGCCGAGTCAGCTCAAAATCGTTTTCACCACACAGTAGCCGTATCATCTTTACTATTGTACCGAACCTATTCCGCTGCTGCTTTGATTTACTTTTGGCAAAACTCGCAGATGTGCGTACCACGGCCAGCGTGTTTGATTTTTATAATTTCGTTGCCACACCTAGGGCATTTTTGGCCCTCACGCCTGAATACACGTGCAAAATCCATATAACTTCCCCGTTTACCCTCGGCATTTACATAGTTTTTATCAGTACTGC
>CAZVUR010000041.1:0-6784 GCA_964629385.1 uncultured Candidatus Saccharibacteria bacterium
TTGCAAGTAACTGGTGCGTACGTCGTCTCTTCTGAAAGCTGGTACTCTTTCGGGCGTATCTACCGAGGTATAAATCGGAGCGCCTGGGAACGCCTCGGCCAGTGCTAACGTGACGTTTTCGCCGCCCCCCATATTGGTGAGCCAATCGGCAACAATGGCAACTTTTGGTTTTTTAGGTCCGGCCACTATTTAGCCCCTTGGCGACGGATTACTACCATGATGGTTTTAAATAAGATTTTAATGTCTAACCAAAAACTCCAGTTTTGAGCATAAAATGTTTCGAGTTCGATTCGTTCGTCGAAACTTAGTTCACTGCGGCCCGACACCTGCCATAAACCAGTAACACCAGATTTAACACTGTGAAGCAGGGCAGCCTTACCTTTAGAAAACTTCACTTCTTGTGGCAGGATTGGACGCGGCCCCACCAGGCTTAACTCGCCGCGAAGCACGTTGATAATTTGCGGCAGCTCATCGAGTGACGTAACCCGTAGGAAATTACCGAACTTTGTAATACGCGGGTCATTTTCAACTTTTCGGTTTGTTTCATATTCTTGAGCTAGATCTTCACGGCCCATTTCACGGAATTCGTCAGCTGCGTCTTTGCCGCCATATTTAGCGGACATGGTGCGGAACTTTACGAGCCTAATCGGTTTAGAGAATTGGCTTAGCCGCGCCGACAGGTAAAAGACTGGCCCTGGGTTAAATATCTTTTGCAGAATAATCAGTACAAGGAATACCGGGCTTAAAATAATAAGCAGTAATGCAGCGACAATCGTATCAAAGATCCGCTTAGCAATGGCGCCCCAGCCAATAAGTGGGGTTTGCGACACTGAAATCATTGGGTAGCCCAGGAATACATCCACCGTGTTCTTGCCGCTATAAAACTCGGCTTCGCCAGGAATAAAGTTATAGTTAATATGCTTCATTTGGGCGGCGCTTAAAATCCTTTGATTACGATCGCTGGAATCATATAAATCGGTTTGAATAATGGTAGTAACGCGGAGCTTCCTAATAGCTGCGAGTGCTTCATCGGTATCGGTGAAATGGGTGACTGACAACTCATGCGGCACCAGCTTAGCAGGGCAATTCATTGCAACGACTTGGTAGCCACTTTTTGTAGTGCGGCCAAGGGCCCGGGCAATATCTTTTGTGGCGGCTGAGTTACCAATAATAAGTACTCGGCTAATACCGCGGCCAAAACGGAAGGCCAGGCTGCGCAAGGCACGCATTACCTCGCGTTCGAATACGAGTAATACGAATGAACCAACCAACGCATAAGCAGCCACTAAGCGGGCCGGAAAAACGCGTTCGCCAGATACATACTCCCAGCCGATAATAAACAGAATACCAATAAGTGAGCCGATAGCGATTTTAGTCCATTCCACCAAGCGGCGATTATAGGTGGTGCTACTATAAAGCCCAAGTGCCGCGAACGTAATGATCCAAAATGGCAAAATCGTTAGGAATGACTGCATGTAGGTTTGGGCGTACACCGGCGCCACTAAAGGCCGGGGGTCGTTTTGTACACGAATCACATACGCAATAAAAAATGCCAGTACCAATACAAGCACGTCGGCAATCAGCAGGAGCAGGCTATAAAATTTGGTATTTCGACTTGGCATAACTAGTACCTAAAAGTATAGCATTTTCGGATATACTAGTAGGTAATGAAACGAATCTCGTTGGGTGCGGTGTACGAAGCAGGCTTAGTGGCCATACTGTTTCTGATTGTGCTGCATGCCCCCGTAAGTGTGTGGCTTGGTACCGTGCTACCCGACTATACTACCTTGCTGAAAGCCTGGAAAGAAATTGCCTTACTTATGTTGGCAATCGTGGCAGTGGTATTGATTAGCAGGGCGAAGTTATGGCGCACGCTTATCCATAGTCCGCCTATATTTTTGGCACTTGCCTACATAGATGTGCACTTTCTTATGGCGCTAGCTTTTGGTGGCGAGAGAGAAGTCGTGGTGGCCGGGCTGATGATAGACCTTCGCTTTGTGGTGATGTTCATATTGATGTACGTGTTAGTGCAACTGCGGCCAGCGGCAATAAAACGTATTTTTGCCAGTGTAGCAGCCGGAGCAGCTCTTGTAATTGGGTTCGGCCTGTTGCAAATAACGGTCCTGCCAGACGACATACTGAGTTCCATTGGGTATTCAAAGACTACTTCAATCGCGCCGTATATAACCATAGACACCAATACCGACTACGTCCGCATTAATAGTACGCTGCGAGGTCCGAATCCGTTGGGGGCGCTAGCTGTGGTGTATATCACACTAGCAGTAGCGTACCTTGTTAAGCGTTACGCTACTGCTAGTGTTCGACGAAAAGTGGCCCTTATAGGCGGAAGCTTGGCAGCAGGCGCTGTGCTGTTTGCTACGTATTCGCGTAGTGCCTACCTGGCCCTCATAGCCGCGCTAGCTGTAGTTGTAGCCGCATCCGTGGCTATTAAGCGTCGAGTATTGCTAGGCGCTAGTATCGCACTAGTGGGTGTGGCCGGCGTAGTGGCGCTTACAGCCCAAACAGACTGGTTCTCGAACGTGATTTTGCACGAAAATCCTAAGTCGACAGTGGTGTCGAAATCAAACGACGAGCACCTCCGGTCACTACAAGCTGGCTGGCATCGCCTCGTGACTCAGCCTTTTGGGCATGGTATTGGGTCGACTGGTTCGGCGTCGCTATACGATGCCAATCCTCGTAACGATGTCATCATTGAAAATTATTACTTTTTTGTAGCACACGAAGTAGGCTGGCTGGGAGCAGCGTTGTTTATCGGGCTGTTTGGCTATGTGATGGTTCAGTTATGGCGCCAAAAAAGCGATTGGCGCGCACTCGGCGTATTCGCAAGTGGCATCGGCCTGGCAATTATTGGATTGCTATTACCGGTATGGGCCGATGATACGGTTGCGCTTACATGGTGGGCGTTGGCTGGGGCTGTTATGGCTATGCGGTCGCCTACGCCGAAGCCGCGCCACTTAACACCGTTGCCAAGCCATAAGAATTAGCGTATGATTACGTTACAAACTGCAAAAAAACAAACAAACAGTGTGGCGAGGGTCAAACACGTTTACTTGGGAAGATAACATAATGTCAACAACGGCAACTACAACCAGGCAATCAGTAACGAATCGGGCGGTGGCAACACACCGTCGCGTAGTCGTTCCCGATAGGATGATACTGCGGGCATCCGGTGGTGCCGCAGCCCCAATTATTAACAAACAGTCGCACGCGGCTCGGCCAGTACAAGCTAACCTGAAGCACCAGCCAATCGCATCGGCTAAAGTTCATATGAGTGTGCAAAAAAAATCGGCTACACCCAAGGCTCGTCCAGCTACACGGCACGTTAAACCGCTCGTAGTACATGACATGACTCAACTACTAGCGCGCCATAATGCCATGCCGCGCCACCTTGCTCGCGCGGCTAGCCGAGCTCACCTTTTATCGCAGCTGGTTCAACCCGAGCCAAAAAAGCCACGCTGGCACCAGCGAGTGTTCGCCGGACTAATGAGTTAGTCGCTATGCAAGGGGAGCGAGCCAGTAAAAAACAACAAGAACTCCTGAGCTTTGTTGATGGTTTTATAAAAGGCAACGGCTACGGCCCCAGTTACCGTGAAATCATGCGCGCTTTAGGGTATAAGTCGGTATCTACCGTAGCGATTCATATCGATGGCCTGATTGCCAAAGGCTACTTAGCCAGGCGTGATAATTCGGCTCGCTCGCTCGAAGTGGTCACCACTCGCCTAGATGTAAGTGCCAACGAGAAGTCTGATGACGTTGAGCAAAAATTGATAACGAAGATCAAATCACTAGGGTTAGCTGGCGAGGATAGTAAAGTAGTCAAGCGGGCCCTGCATCTGCTTGGATACGAAAAAGCTGCCAATTCTATTGCTGTTAATGATAATGCGACAGACGCCGCTAAGTCATAAACTTGAATCTTTGCGTTAATCTTAACGGTTACATGAAGGTGCTATACCATTGCTGGTATGAAACCTCCGCGTAAGGAAGTACGTACATATGCGGATCGTCGTGAGTACTTGATAATGGCGGTAGCAAAACGTCGGAAGGAACTAAAGAAGCGGGCCGTAGAATACCTTGGTGGTTCCTGCGTATGCTGCGGCTATAATGAACATCCAGGTGTGTTAGATTTTCATCATGTAGATCCGGCTACGAAAGAATTTGGAATTAGTGACAAGGGCATGACCAGGTCTTGGGAAAAGATAAAAGCCGAGCTAGATAAGTGCATTTTGGTATGCGCGAATTGCCATAGGGAAATAACACTTGGCGTAAGGGAGTTTACAGGGGGGCGATAATCCGCTACAATAATGCCTGGTTTTGCCTATATTATTACGGCAAATGTACATACTCCGGCGTAGCTCAGTGGTAGAGCGGGTCGCTGTCAAAGGCAGCCTTCTTGGGTAACCAAGTACGGACAAACAGGGTGAATTGCGGGAAACCTACGTTCTAAATATAAGAATATGGCAATCCGCAGCCAAGCCGAAGTTAGGTTAAAGGACTTCGGAAGGTTCAGAGACTAGAGCGTGAGCCTAACGATAATCGCTCCTAGAGCGCCCTGCTCCGCAATTTAGCGGATGATGAGATAGTCCACGCATTGTTGAAAAACAAAGACTACGTGTAACGATTAGGTCGCTGGTTCGAGCCCAGCCGCCGGAGCCAAGCCGTAAAAGATAAAGTCAGAACTGTTAATTTGTTCTGACTTTTTGTATAGGCATACTAGAATTGAAACCGCCACCAAAGATTATTGGGTATTATCTTGATTTGCCACTGTTTAATGTATGTATCAAATATGGCTAAGGTAAATGATGTTAATCAGTGGATTAAATACGATGCCGTGACGTCATAAAATCTTTAATTTGTAATATCGGTTTGCTAAAATATTTCTGAAATATTTATTACATTCATTATTCTTAGGAGCAACGGGATGTCAGAAAAAGAGGATGAAAAAATAACGAAAAAACGTGAACCGCGGCTGGTATGGGGTGTGATTCTTATCACATTAGGTGTCATATTTCTTATACAAAACTTCCTACATATTGATGTGTTGCGTTACTTCTGGCCATTTGTATTAATTGCTCTTGGCATAGGTGCCATTTTAGGAAGGAGATAACCGAATACTATGAACAAGCTTAGGAAGTACCCTTTAGCAACATTCTTCTTTTTCGTTTTCTTACTACCATGGCTCGTTTGGGCCACAACTATTGCCCAGCAGCATAGCGTGATTTCGTGGCATATACCGCAGACGTTAGCATTCTGGTTAGGCATAACCATCGCCGTGTACGTTGCAGCCTTTTTTAGCGGTGGCAAGAGGGCAGTGAAAGACTTATTGAGCCGTATCGTTCGCGTTAAAGTTCAATTTAAGTGGTACGTTATTGCGCTATTTATAGTGCCCGCAATCGCCGTGGTAACTATGGGCGTATATAAACTCTTCGGCGGTGAATTAGTAGTCGGTAAAGATATCTCCACAGCAAGTTTACCGTTTGTGTTTTTGATAGAGCTGTGGCTTTTCTTGATTACAGAAGAAACTGCTTGGCGGGGATTTGCGTTACCCAGACTACAGTATAAATACACGCCTCTTAAAGCAAGCTTGATCCTTGGCATGTTATGGGCACTTTGGCACATCCCACTTTTTTTAATTGCTGATTCTTTCCAATCCTCAATTCCATATGTAGGATTCTTCATATCCACGATTGCAACAACCGTAACAATGACCTGGCTCTTCAACAATACACGCGGTAGTGTCTTTTTAGCTGCTATTTTTCATGCCAGCACTGATGTCGCAATAGGTTACCTAGGAGTAATGTCCGGGAGCCGAGGGCTCTTTTGGTTATTTGTTGCGTTGCAAGTGCTAGTTGCAGCGCTCATTGCAAGTAATACTAGATTTAAGCAACCCGTCATAAACAACCCCGAGCTGGTTTTTAATATTGAAGCCTAATTTCATATGAGAGAGCAAGGAAACAATCACAAGTATACGGCCAGGGGAGTAGACCGTATTGTTTTTTTCAGCGACGCTGTGTTTGCGATTGCGATAACGCTGTTGGCTCTTGAAATAAAGCTACCAAACGAAGTTGATCTAAATTCTAATTCTAACTTGGCTCATGTCTTGGGTAGCATGTTTCCGCAAATCCTAGCCTTTGCGTTAAGCTTTCTTATTATTGGTGTATTTTGGTCTAGCCACGTCAGAAAATATCGTGCGTTAATTAGCTATGATCAGATATTTGTTGTGCTAAATCTACTATTACTAATGCTGATTGCCTTTATGCCATTTCCTACTTCGCTTATCAGTGGTTCCCCAACATATACTTCGGTAGTTCTATATTCATCAGTACTAGTCATAATTGGCGGCATGTCTGCGTTGAACTGGGCGTATGCGGTGAAAAATAGGCTAGTAGACACAACATATGCAAAGTCTAATTACACCCATGAATTCCGTGGGCCAATAATTATGGCTCTTGTTTTTCTTATGTCTATTGGCATTGCGTCCATCAACCCATCTCTTGCAATGTGGTCTTGGCTGCTGCTCATACCAGCTCTTGTTTATTTTCGTCAAAAATAGGATTATTTCTACTATTTTTATGTAATGTACGCTAGAAATCAACAATTCTTAGTTGGAGTAGGTTGAACTTAATAACGAATGTTAGTTGCGTCTAGTACTGTACTAAATCTTGCTTTATAACGGTTATGACGTTCTCTATTGTGGTGAGCCAGACTCAGCAGGTAAATACCCAGACCGGGTTCCCTGACCAAAAGTCAGATTTACCCCTTGAGT
>CAZVUR010000042.1:0-6765 GCA_964629385.1 uncultured Candidatus Saccharibacteria bacterium
ATAAGCCTGAGGTCACAGGATCATTCCCTGTCGCTGCTACCAGATGAATATTCAACTCCCTCAGTACAGGGAGTTTTTGATTGTTATACTGAAAGTAGTGAAACGTATAATCTTAGCCAGCCAGTCACCTCGTCGTAAACAGCTCCTTTTGGCAATGGGTGTTGAGTTTGAAACGATTCCAAGCGAGTTTGAAGAATATTTAGATGATGCACGTGATGCTGAATTGGTAGCAGGCGAATTGGCATTAGGAAAAGCGCTCGATGTGGCGAAAAGATTCCCTGATGCGTATGTAATTGGGAGTGATACGATTGTAACGATTGATGGCCATCAGTTAGCAAAACCGGAATCGGAAAAAGAAGCGTATGACATGCTAAAAAGCCTGGCCGGACGGCCAAACTATGTAACTACTGGTGTGGCGGTAGTATGCATAAAAGAAAACGTGCGGTTAGCTAAGGCGGCTACCGCCGCGGTATTTTTTAAAGAATACGATGAACAAAAAGTAAAGGCATACATAGCAACTGGTGACCCATTTGATAAGGCCGGTGGCTACGCAATTCAGCACCCAATGGTGAAGCAAATGATAGAAAGAATCGAAGGCGATAGAGATATTATTATGGGACTGCCAACCAAAGTTGTAGCTTCCCTGTTGAGTCAATGTAGAGTGAACACAGAGCCAGTTGATGGCGAATCGCTCGAAAACTTATAGACGATTTATTGGCGGCTGATTGTCGGGGCTTGTGGGTGCAGATGGAGATGGTTGCAGGGGTGCGGGTTGCGACGATGAAAGTGTGGTGACAGGCGCATGAGGTGATGGCGGCAAGTCATTAGTAACTGGCATTGCCTGCGGATTGCGGTGCTTTTTTAGCTGCGAGAACGAAATCCAACCAATAAGACTTATTAGTAGTGGGATAAGAGCTACGTAGAGCAGTGTCCACGCGAATGACAGAAGTAGTGCGGTAGTGAACCCGGCCACGAAGGGTGCTAAGGCGCCGACGTTTGGCATAGCGGCTTCGATTGGTAAGCCGTAGACTTTTTGCACAATAATAAGTGCCCCACTTAGAATGACCGCGAGCGCCATACTAGAGAAAACCGTGCGCGATAGTTTGGTACATAACGCGAATCGGTTAGGAGCTTCAGCAAGCAGCAACGCGCCAACTAACGTAACAACAAACAGTACCGGCAATATCCATAAGAGTAAGCTGACTACCTGGCGAAGCATTGGGAGCTCTGATAGCATAGAAAGTTCACTACTAGAGGTAGCAGAAGAAAAACTCGTTTGAGTAATAGGAGTTTGCAGGAAATCTGAGCTAGCCAGAGAGTCTGTAACAAGCTGACGTGTAAAATCAGGCACGGTCATAGTTGTGGGGCGGCAGAGCGCCTGGCTAAAAGGTGCACATGGTGGCAGGGCGGCGACCGTCGGTTCGACTTCTTTTACAAGTTCATTTATAAATGTTTGGCGTTTTGTATCAATTGGCACCAAGAAGGAGAACTTTGTGCGTTTCCCTTCCATCCAGTCGTAACTGGTATCGACTACGGTATTAAATTGCTGCTTAAGGTAGGGAGCTGGGAAGGTACGCACAAGGGCTTTTTTGATTGCATCCTGGGTTATGATATCTTGCGACGTTGTTACGGTAGTAGTGGGTGCTGCCTGTGTGGTGGGTTGCTGAGTAAACAGGGCTGAAATGAGGACGCCATCTTTATATATACCGCTGGCCCCGAGCCACTCTTTAACGTCATGACGATCAAGCAGCGTGCTTGAGATTGTAACAAGGTATACGGTGCCCGATACGGCGATGACGCAAAGAATACGCAGCAGCCAAAGCAGAAGAAGGCGAAATGTATGCATAAGTACATTTAGTATACTACTTCTTTTTTCAGGGGCGTATACCGAAGATGTAGGCCATCGTCACTCAGAAAAATAAACAAGTTTGTTTTTCGTTCGGTTCCTTGCGCTATAATAGACATATCTCCCTACAACACACACTAGCCTACTCAGGCCAAGCGTCCCTCTAGGTGAAGTTATTCATATCGTCTTCGGATTTACTTAGCAAATGAAACGGGCAGAGTAAAAACGGGCGAACAATCTCAAGTCGTTTCCTTTTATATCAATCCTTATGAAGCATGGGTGCGAAAGCACGATCTTTAGGGGGAGGAGTAAATTTTTTAATTTACTTCAAAATGAAACGGAGGGGTTAGCCCCTTCTGGAGATAACTCATGAATGACGAGGTCTTTTTAAACGAACAGGTAGAAGTTGTTGTCGTGTTTCGGCCAGGCCGCACTATGTGTGAACCGATAAAGTTTCGCCGTAAAAATGGCCGGGTGATAGAAATAGCAGAAATAGGCTTGCGCCACCCTGTCGCCCACGGCAAGCGCATGGTGCATATATTTGATGTAACCGACGGCGGTGCGGATTACAGACTAGAGTTTGATGCAGAACATTTAACCTGGAGGCTAACCTTAGAGGCGGACAGGCTATGAGAGAGGATTATAATAGCGCCCGCCCAATGGTAATGCACATTGATCTTAATAGTTGTTTCGCTACGGTTGAACAACAAGCTCGCCCACGGCTGCGCGGCCGCCCCGTGGCCATCGTGAATCGCCGGACTGACCACACCATGATAGTAACGGCAAGCTACGAAGCAAAAGCTAAAGGTGTAACGCTAGGTATGCGCCTAAAAGACGCGCGTAAACTTTGCCCAGACTTGATAGGTATCGAAAGTGATCCACCCAAGTATAAATACGTGTACCATCAGTTGATGCGAATTATGAGCGATTACTCGGCGCATGTTCGTATGAAAAGTATTGATGAAGGCGTGATTGATTTTAGTGACACCACCAAAGTGATAGCTGGGCGAGACCTTGTAGAAATAGGCTACGAAATAAAGCAGCGATTGTGGGATGAGGTGGGCGTGGCCATGAATTGTAATGTTGGCATAGGCACGAATCGCTTTTTGGCAAAAACAGCAGCCAGTCTGCATAAACCAAACGGGCTAGATATGATTACGCACGAGAACTTACGTGAGGTAATGGCGGGACTGAAGTTAACTGATTTAACAGGGATTGCCGGGCGATTCGAAAAGCGATTAAACGCCGTTGGTATCTACACGCCACTTGAATTTTTAGACGCTGATATTGCAACACTGCGTGATGTCGTATTTAAGGGAATAAATGGCGTGTATTGGCACGATAGGTTGCGGGGCTGGGAAGTTGATAAACGTGATTTTTCGCTCAAAAGCGCTGGCCGGCAATTCGTGATGGATGGCTACAGGCTACCGCGGAAGGATGTGCTGAAGCGGCTTCATCATTTGTGCGAGGAAACAGGAGCAAAAGTGCGATCCAAAGGAATGATAGCGCGTGGAGTGATGGTGTACGCGCGCACCTATGACTACGGTGGTTGGCACGCCAAATACATGGCGCCCCTGCCCTTCTTTTCGAATGAAGCGATTTATGCCCATGCCCGGCGGCTATTCGCGGCGGCGCCAGATGGCATAAAGATGATTGCTGTAACTTGCTACGGGTTGCAGTCAGCCACCGTACATTCGCAGCAAATGCAACTATTTGGCGATGAGCTTGCCCGTGAGCAAGCCATAACATCTGCAGTGGATGAGATTAATGCGCGCTACGGTAAGCGAGTTATTCATTCAGCCGATACCTTAGGTACTGATACGTATTTGAAAGAGAAAATACCATTTGGAAGCACGAGGTATATGTAAGCGAGCATCTAAGAATAAATGTTGGAAACTCGAAGCAAGAGCGCGGTAAATATAATAATTGCTAGAGTAAGGAGTATTAGATAATTACGGTAGACAAACCTATTTATTAAAGGATATATAGCCATCATTATTGAGTAGCCAAAAATATACCTGGCAATACGTACAGTAATAGCAAAGAAAATAAAAAACAGAATAGGTAGGCTGAACAAATGGGCTTCTGACAAGAACACTTTATAAGGTACGCCAGAAAACGGTTGGTGGATAAGCGCTAAAACACCCAGCTCCTCGTACCATTTATGCGTTTGATCAATCATAGATTGGTAAACATAGGGTATTTTTAGCATAATATCGCTTGAAAGTGCCAGGCTTATACCGACAACCGTTCCCAGTACTGTGCCAGCAATATCGTAAAATAAAAGTTTTCGCTTATGAGTAACTTTCATAAAAATAATAAGAAAAAGTAAAAATTCAGGAATAACAAACCAAATTGTGGCTTCTAAAAGCGCCCAGGTGAAGACAAGCCAATAGGACTCATTAGATGCAAAGAAGTTTTCCATAAACTGATTGAAATGTGGTCGTTTTTCCACAATCTGCGCTCGGTTACGAAGATAGAACACAAGAAGGAAAGGTAAGAAAAGCAGAGCAATACTGCCACCAACGAGACATAAGTGCTGAAAGAAGATTACAAAATAATCCATACCATAAAGTATATGTCGTAAAGCAGCTGTGTGCGCAAAAAGTATTCGAATGACATTTTAGGCGTATTGGTTGATAAAATGGCGAGCCTCTCTTTTAAGAACACGCCAATTACCGCAACAGATACTAGGATATAAAGCATCTGTAAAGACTCGGTAATAAATGGATACAAAAAGAAAGCGATGCCGACGATTCCAACAAGCGATAACACGGAACTTGTACGCCGTGTTAGACGATCACCAAATACAAGAAGAAAAGTACGTTTGTTATGTTTTTTATCTCCAATTTTATCTTTAAAATCTTTAAGTATAGATATACTCATACGAACAAATGCCCAGCAGCTTGCAAGAAGTAAAATATTCCACGATATTGTGCCCCCAGCAGCAACTACGCCAAGCAAAAAAGGAATCAAGCTATAGGTGACTCCAAGTGTAATAATTGAAGCAATTGGACGTACGGAAAAACGTAGTGGGTGCATATTATAGGCAGTAGAGAGCAGAATCTCGGCTAAAATTAACCATAGCGCATTTGTTGAAACGAACATCAAACAAGCGCAGCTCAAAATAACCATACCGATAGTAATCAATAGTAAGCGATGTCGATACGCGCTTGTTTTGGTAGTAATTGCAGACTCTACCTTGTTATCAATATCAATATCCCGATCGACAAAATCATTCAAAATGGTGAACGAGCTGTGAATCAGGACGAGGCATACTAATACGGTATAAAATTCTAAAGGTGCGTATTGCCAGGGTGCATTATTAATAAGTAAGTACCCGGCCCATACTTGTATAAGCGGTAGAAGTAAATTTGCAGGGCGTGAAAGCTGTATGATGTCGTTTACGTATGCATTTATCTGTCCGCCTGACAGATTACTCATCTATGAACCTCGTATATAACAAGGGCTAAGTGAGAATATGCAAGGAGTGAGCAGAAGCATGAACGCAGCGATGGGAAGACATGTCGCAACAATGCTTAACAAGGTAATACCGAATATTCGTGTATTCTTCTTTTTGGAAGCTATGGCTATGATTGACGCAGTTATACCAAATATCGTTGCTCCAATTAAGGCTATGCCTTGTACAGGGTCTGCGGCAGCCCAATAGTCCCTACCTTCTGTTTGGACGCCAGCTGGCGGTTGAATAGCAAGAAAGTCTGTGAAAGTTGTAACCAGCAAAAGAACCAAAAAACACGCATAAATTATAGATACTACCCGTAGCCGTGCGCTATTTTTATCATCTTTTAGCTTGGCCTGCTCGGCTGCAAGAGCGACGTCACGTTGTTGGACGTATTGCGCACTTGTTTGCCATGTTTGAGGAGTTGCACCAGCCGTTGTCTCAGTAGTGGGAGAGTTTTGATTGTTTTTTGGAGCATCCATTTGTGTGTACTATATATAAATTTTAGCTATAGTACAATGACTGTATGTTTCTGACGCTCATGTTAATTCTGTCATATCTGCTTGGGTCAATCCCGTTTGGGAAAATTATTTGTGGTTATAGCGGTGTTGATATACAAAAGCGAGGCAGCGGTAATATAGGGTTTGCTAATGTTCTGCGAATAATGGGATGGAGGTACGCCCTTCCGACATTAATAGGAGACGCATTAAAAGGGTATATTCCTGTTATGATTGCTGGGCAGTTATCGTTTAGTATCCCCGAGCAGTTTTTAGTGGGGGTAGCTGCAATCGTAGGGCATGTATTTTCTATTTTCTTAAAAGGCAAGGGAGGCAAGGGTGTCGCGACTGGGCTTGGAGTATTGCTGTATTTTCAGCCAGCTGCGGCTATTTGCGGGTTAGCAGTATACACGGTGCTTTTACGTTTTAAAAAAGAGTCAAGTGCGGCATCTATTCTATCTCTTGGAATTGCAGCGCTTGTGGGTATTTTACTTGAACACTCGTTCTGGTGGATGTACGTAGTGTTTATGATAATGGCTGCGTTTACGCTCAGACAGAACATAACCGGATGGTTAAGAAGCGGAGATGATTGAGCTACTTAATGCTATACCTGGGTTATTAGCCATACTACTGCTTGGCGCAGTACTTTGCTTGCCTTTGTATGACTGGAGCATACGTAATTTCTTGCGCTCTTCTATCGCATTAAAAATTATTATTTGGATACCGTTATATCTATTTTTCGTGCTCACTGTAGTCGCTCCCCCTTATTCGGCAATTACTGCTGGACTTGTTATAGCTTTTTTGGCGTGGAAAGAGTGGAGCGGCAAGAAGCATAGGCAAAGAGCAGCGCCTTATTTTGTATATTTTTTAGTTGGGTGCGTGTCTTGGCCGGTTTCATTGCTTATAGCTGATTCGCCAGTTATATGGGTTTCAATCTGTTTGGTATCTGTTATGTCAGATGT
>CAZVUR010000043.1:0-6670 GCA_964629385.1 uncultured Candidatus Saccharibacteria bacterium
GCTCCATTTTTAGCTCACTAGCATTTTCGAACAGATTATGCTATAATGTTAGGAAGTGAGTAAAAAATGAGTATGCTCATTTTTTCGAGAGACAACACATTACACCTAAGGTATAATGATAAGAAGTACTAATATTAATCTTTAAACGGATAGAAAATGGCAAAGAAGAATACAAAGCGAAAGCTGGTTGGTTTAGTAAGCAGCCTTAGTGGTCACCGTACGTACTATACAACCAAAAACACCCAGAACACTCCAGACAAACTGGAAATCAAGAAATACGACCCTATTGCTCGTAAGCACGCGGTTTACACCGAGACTAAAAAGAACCTCGGCCGTAACGAAGTTAAGGCTCGTAAGAGTTAATCAAGTAGTCCAATTCATATATGTCGTCAGTTACATTAACTGGCGGCTATTTTTATCTATTTGTTCGGCCAGCCATACGCCGTTACGGAGCATAGTGAGTAATATGGCCGAGGTAACGTGAGCTTTCTCTGAATATACATACACCGCTTCATGGGTGATCTCGATCGATAGCCCTTTAAAGTGCGTAGCTATCTTTTCGGCGACTTCGGGCATAATAAGTTGCTCGGTACTTACGGCGTGCGCTGGCGTAGTGTATACAGTAAATGAAGACGTAAACGCAGCAGGGTACACATGAACTGAGCCCATAGTATGCGCGAGCATACTATGGTATTTAGTCTTCAACAGTTCGTGTAGCCCGTGAGTATTGGCATGGGAACTAATGAACATGTGCGGAACTTCGCTAGTAGTTTTTAAATCAACCTCAATAATGTGCCATACATGGCTGTTGCCATTATGTAGCGTATCTGACCGTTCCACAAAGATAGTATCGTAGGAGTCATATGTTCCTATACAGTAGTGATCGTCTTTATGTTTATTACTTACCGTAACGCCGCGCACTATATGATGTTCATCGTCGCGCTGACTAACATGACCAAAGTACACCAAGCCAGCTTGTTCACTAAGTTCATGTGCCATTTTTTTGGATGAAGTGCTTTTTATTGGGAGTGACGAGGGTAAAAACGAGCGTAGCATTGATGTTACTCCAAGCTACTTTCAATACGATCAAGCTGTGTGGCCATATACTCGGCATGGCTCCATACAAGCGGAGATACCGACAGAGGCTCGAGATTTGCAGGGTTAAGTTGCTCGGCTAGCATAAGCGAACCGTCTGAACTATCGTGTATACACTGTAAAATGCTGTCTGCTAATTCAATTTCGCCAACCTCACGTGCATATTGCGATACCCACAGTGAGGCAATGTACCAGTAATTCCCCAGACCAGACGTATCTAAGCGATGGTAGTTATCGTTCTCGTAACGTGGTATTCCGTACGTACCGTTCGGTAAAAATGTGGATTTTATAGTGTCGAACGACCGGGTAATTTCTTCACTGCCTAGCGGGAATAACCCAAACATGTAGGCTCCAAAAAAGCTGGAAAGATCGATTGTTTCATCTGTTTCAAGGCTGTTTTCGTTGCGGCGAATACCTTTATAAAAATGGCCTCGAGTTGGGTTGTATAAATATTTATGGGCATTATTATAAATATCATCAGATGCCGCACGCCATTTCACTGCCGAATCGGCGTCTTCCATAATCTCTGCTAGTTCTGCTGCTGCTTGTAATGCTGCAAACACCACAGAAGTAGTGTACGTGGTTATCATGAAGTTTTCTTCCCACAGATCGTACGTTGGTTTAGGTAGGCCTGTCATGTCATCCAGATAGCCAGCCAAAAAATCTGCCATCCTTTTAACAAACGTTTCGTAAAACTCACCTAATAGTTTTGGATCTTTTTGTATGTGGTAATACTGCGCGAACATAAATAACGTTAATGCAGTTTCATCTTCTTGAATAGGAGGTGCACTTATTGATCCATGCACGTATGGGTGCCAACTCGAGCCAAGGGCTCCGTCGGCTTGATATTTGTGCATCAGGTAGCCTGATTGATGAAGTCCACGGCGCGTAAACTCGAAGAATCGTCGGGGCTCAGTGACATACCCTAATCGTATAAGCGGCCACAAGGCGTAAGCGCCGTCACGAGGCCAGCAGTAGCCGTAGGCATCGCGCGAGTAATTGAGCATTGTTGTGTCTGTACTGGCAATAACGGCACCTCGCTTATCTATATGCGATTTAACCACCATAGCGCTATGAAGGAACAGGCGGCGTTCATCATAGGGCAACTTGTTACTTACAATTTTGGCTGGTTTTAACCAGTCATGCCACCACACGGCTGTTTGGTGCAAATATTCATCTAGCCCGTTGTCTTCTACGGATTTATGGACATACAGGGCTTCACGAGTTGATGTACCTGCAGCAATCCAATAATGAGCTCTGGCAGAATCAAATGCACCAAGTTGCAAGCGGAATCGCAAGGTAGAATCAACTCTGCCGTGTTCAACCACCGAACCCGACAATTCACCATCATCCGCATCGCGGTACGTTCCTTCACGGCCTTCTATACCAAACAGGCCGATCGAAAATTGATCAAAGGGTTGACCGTTGGCTCTGCCACTAATAACAAAAGCTCGGCGGCCGCGATAATGAAGAATCGCATTCGAGTCGGGCAAATACTGCGCCGTATCAGTGTTACTTTTAGAATCGCCAATTGCGAATGCCTGATGCGTGAATAGTCGGACATCGCGCGTTACATCACGTAGATTTACTACGTGTATATTGCGTAGAAACACACTTATGTCAGTATCTACGGTGTCATCAAATTCGAGTAAAATCCCAAGCGCGTCATTTACTGCCCTGGTGTGTCCAATCAAAGCACCTTCTGCAGTCCAAGATTCCACATGCCATGTGCCGCTATCGAGCCAGCTTATAATACCATCAACCCACACCCCAACTTTATGCCGCAAATTTCGCCCGGCGCAGTGGTTTTCTAAGCCAACATACGGAAAGTAAAAATCATGCACCATACCAAACTTATTAAGCCCAACATGTAGTTCACCATTCGAAAGTACGATTGGGCGACCCATCTATAAATCTCCGTGTGCACTGCCGTGATAGGCCATTAAACGGTAGCGTACATCCCGCAAGGCATTCATGTAATACAAGAATGCATCGTATGGCGAATCATACGGACTAAAGTAAGCGTGAACATCACCATCGTGAAACCATTTGGTACACATGTAGTAGGGGTGGTCAGAGGTCTGTAAACGTCGCCAGTCGCCAATCAAACTCACATCACCCGAACGGAGCACGTCATGTTCGAGGGCATAAATATTACGCATGGCTTCGTGCTGCATCGTGTTGCCTAACCAGGCACTCAGGTCACGTTCCGTATCAGCCCACGTCACCGTATAGGGCATTGAGAGTTCGCCGGCTGATTCAAAAGTTTCGGCTGCTTCGGTCACGGTGTAAAAGCCAACATCTTCGCGGGCTGACCAGTCGTGTACGAACTTTTTGAAAAATTCAAAAATTCCGGTATCTTCCCATTGGTGTTCACCGAATGTTTCGTAATCCATGAATAAGTTTATAATGTCACCGTCGTTCAAGGCCTCGTTCAGCCATTGCTCGTACGAACCGGTGCTCAGTGGCCATTGCTCCCAGGCTTTATTGCCAAACCTAAAGGCAATATCGTCACTTAGGCGGTAATTTTTTGTAAGCAGGCGAATATGCTCGGTTTCGGGTGGTTGATAGAGACGGTTCGGTGTGCGGCCTGCTAACACAGGATCCCACCCTTCAGCCAGGACTGCTTTATAACCAGCCTTATCCGCCCATACGCCGATATCGTCGTAGTATGAAAGCTCGGTATTACGAAAAGCGGTTGGCGTAACACCAAATACTCGTTCAACCATCTCACGGTGCATTGTCACCTGGCGTTCAAATTCTTCGCGTGAGTAAAAGAAGGCAAGTGAGTGATAATACGTTTCGGCAACAATTTCAACGCGACCCGTGGCGACAAGTGCTTTAAAATCCTCAAGCACATCTGGTGCAAACGCTTCTGCCTGCTCAACGAATGTACCTGTGATGCTTATCGACACTTTAAACTCTGGTTGTGAGTACAGTAGCTCTTTTAACAGGCGATTCATTGGCCTATATGATTTATCGGCAACTTTTTGAAATACTTTACCGTTGTTTCGATCCGTTTCGCTGGTATCGTTGAAGTATTCGTGCTCAGATGCCGTATGGAATACAGAATAGTCTTTTACACGCCATGGCTGGTGTACATGCAGGTATAATACAACTCCTTTTTTACTCATACAGCAACCTTTCGTGATGCCTGCTTGTATAAGCTTATGCATTGGCTCGCAACCGATTCCCATGAAATACGTGTATATTCTCGTTTCACGTTTTGCGTGAGTTCATATTGCAACGCTTTCGACGTAGCAATAGCTACCATTTGATCGGCAAGCTTGTCTGTATCCCAAAAATCATAACGAAATATATGCGATAAGACTTCGCCAACGCCAGATTGCTTTGTAATTATCAGCGCGTTATCGTGGTGGGCTGCTTCTAATGCTGTCAAACCAAATGGTTCCGATACCGAACTCATAACAAATATGTCGGCAACTGTATAGGCATCGCGCCACTGTTGACCACGAACAAAGCCGGTAAAAAAGACTTTATCGGCTATGCCGTAGTCAGCTGATAACTGCAGAAGCTCATCGCGCTGCTCACCGTCGCCAGCGAGTAAAAATACCAGCTTATCGTAGCGTTCACAGGCACGTGCCGCCGCTTTCATGAACTGAATAAGGCCTTTTTGCAGAGTAAAGCGGGTAATTGTTGCTGCTACCGTGTAGCCTTCTTGCTTTAAAAACTCTAAGTATTTATACGTACTGTCATCGTAGCGGTAGCCGTCTTCTAAGGTAGATACATCAAGCGCGTTATATACCACTTCCACTTTATCTGCCGGAATACCGTAGTGGTGAACAATAAGCCCTTTCGTTATTTCAGACACAGCGATGATTCGATCAGCCATTAGCAGCCCTTGTTCTTCGATTTCATGCACAATTGGGTTACCGTAGCTACTGCCCGCACGGTCAAACTCGGTTGCATGAACATGTACGATTAGCGGAGCACCCGTCAACTCTTTTGCGCGCATGCCAGCCTCAATCGTTAGCCAGTCGTGAGCATGAATTGCTGCAGGTTGTATGGTTTGCACTAACTCTTCCACGAACTGAACATAGCGAGCCTGTACATCACGTATGGTTGCCAGGTTTTCATTTGGCTTACGGTGCAAAGCATCAGTTATTGAACCCGGTGAATCATAAGCACCCATGCCATTACGGTGCAATGGCTGCAAAGTGGTGGCGGCGTGAATACGCATGAATTCCGTTTTAGGATGATGTGCTTTATAAGGTAATACGAAGTCAATAGAAGAGCCAGCCAACGCCAATGCCTTAGACATGTGATAACATGCGACCCCAAGTCCACCACTATTGTGTGGTGGCAGCTCCCACCCGAGCATCAGTATATTCATGTGACGTTCCGAGCGCTTCTTCTACCAAAAACGCTAGCGGCCTCCTTTTGTTTTATCTGCCTGTATTATACTTACTTGCTTATGGTTTTTTCAAGGGGTTTTCATCTTGAAAATTTACATAATATTTCGTTATAATGAAAATAGTTAATGAATAATGAATTCTTCACGCGGCTCGGCACTGAACTGAGCGAGTTTTTCACGCAGCCGAACCCTTATCGGTCTTTATTAATTTTAATAGCAGCTATCGCTGTTATTTATTGGCTTAGCAAATTCATCGCCCGCTTTATTATTTTAATCGCGCAGCAGGTTGCTACGCGCTCAGATAACGAGTCGAATGCACTTAAGGCAATCAGGTTACGGCAGGTGGAAACATATCTTGGCGTAACGGTAGCAGCTGTGCGGGTTGTCGTGGTGGCAATCGTGGCATATCTGGTGTGGCGTCTCCTCAGTCCCGAAGGAAGCGAAGCTATAAGTAACAGCGGTGCGGCTGCCATTGGTGCCAGCGCCATTTTTATTGTTATTGCTGGGCAAACTGTTGGGCCGCTTTTACGTGATATTACGGCAGGTGCAACAATTATTATTGAACGCTGGTTTACGGTAGGTGACTACATTAAAGTTGAGCCATTTTTTGATGTTACGGGTGTAGTCGAGCGTTTAACACTTCGTTCTACGAAACTTCGTTCCTTAAGTGGTGAGGTAATCTGGATTCATAATCAAAAGATTGATGCCGTGCACGTAACACCAAACGGTGTACGAACGATGGCTGTTGATGTATTAGTCAATAACAAAGAAACGGGTGAAAAACTCATAAAAGGTGCAATAGCTAAGTTGCCAACTGGCCCTATGACTGTTGCGGGTAAATTAAAGATCGTTGAAACAACCCAGTGGTCAGATGAACTATGGATGATGACCGTGCAAGGTAAGACTGTGCCTAGCCGTGAGTGGCTAATTGAACGCTATTTTGTAAGTACTCTCGAAAAAGATAATTCCAAAATGTTAAAAAAGAACCGGCCACTTGCTGCTGAACCATTAGTGCGCTACGCCGACCCAGACACGGAACGTAAGTTCCGCCGTGCCGTGCGTGTTCAACAAAACAAGTAGCTTTTTACTCTGTAATTTAGTACAATCATTCAAGCATAGGAGTGTAGCTCAGGTGGCTAGAGCACCGGTCTCCAAAACCGGGTGTCGGGGGTTCGAGTCCCTCCACTCCTGCCAATATAA
>CAZVUR010000044.1:0-6607 GCA_964629385.1 uncultured Candidatus Saccharibacteria bacterium
TAACAAAAGCAATTATTCCAGCCGCCGGGTTTGGTACACGTTTTTTGCCACAAACAAAAGCTATGCCAAAAGAGATGATGCCACTCATCGATAAGCCAATCATTCAATATGTCGTCGAAGAGCTGGTAGCCGCTGGCATTAAAGATATCATCATTGTAGGAAGTAGTAATAAACGAGCTATTGAAGATCATTTTGACCTGCCGAGCGAAGAATTGCTTGGCAATTTGCGTAATGGTGGTCCCAAAAAACAACCATATATAGATCAAGTCGAAAAAATCGCCAATCTTGCAAACTTTGTATATGTGCGGCAAAAAGGGCCCTACGGTAATGCAACTCCTCTGCTATCTGCAGCGCATTTAATTGGTGACGAGCCATTCATTTATACGTGGGCAGACGATTTCTTTTCGCCAGAAGCAAATTCGACTAAACAAATAATTGATACCTACAATAGCTACGGCGGTGGAGTATTTGCCTGCAAACGCGCCACAAGTGATGATGAATATGGTAAATATGGCTTTGCGGCCGGCGAGACGGTAAATGATAGTTTGATTAAAATGGCTCGTATCATAGAGAAGCCGGGCACAAAACAAGATGCCCCATCTGACTTAGCGAGCGTTTCTGGCTATTTACTTCCGGCAGAACTGCTTACATATGTTGAAGAAGGTAGTAAAACTCACTCAGAAGGTGAGTTCACGTTTCAGCCATACGTACAAGCCATGATTGACGAAGGGTTTGAATTTTATGCAAAAGAAATCGAGGGCGCGAATTTCTATGACACAGGCAATCCACTTGAATATTTAAAAACTACATTAGATTTTGGGCTCAAGCATCCAGAACTGGGCGGTCCGCTGGCTGAATATCTACGTAGCCGTCTGTAGTATCAACGCTTACTATCTGCTACCATGGAGCTATGACAGCAACTGAAGTTCTCGTTATTATTCTTTCTACATTTTTAGCTGTATTCTTAGTTGTAGGTATTATTTTAGGCATTCTTTTAATCCGCGTAACCCAGCAAATCAGGCGCGTTACGACTAGCGCTGAAAATGCAGTGGATGGAGTTGAGCGTAGTATAGCCAGTGTCAATAAAGTAGCTATTCCCACCTTGTTAGCAAATTATGTAACCAAACAGGCGTTCAAACGCCGGAAAGGAAAGCAATAAAATCATGAAAAAGGGAACAGGATTAGCACTCGGTGCAGTGATTGGTGCAGCCGTTGGCGTGGCTGCAGGCTTACTGACTGCCCCAAAGAGCGGTAAAGAGACTCGTGAAGATATAAAAAACAAGGCTGGTGACGTTAAAAGCCAAGCTTCTAAAAAACGTGACGAACTACTATTTAAGGCCGAAGAAATTGGTGACGATGTTCGAACGAAAGTCATCGAAGCGGTGGAATCTGTAAAAGGTACTAAGGATAATAAGTAACACATCGTGGTAAAACATGTAGCAAAAAAAGCCAAAGAAGATAACGAGGCCGGCGCGCGCCGGGCCATTTTGGAAGACCTGTTCTACGATTTTAATCGTTCACGCACGCAAGTATATGTTATGAATTTTGTGCGGGGCATTATGTTTGGCGCAGGAAGTGTTATAGGCGGCACGTTAGTTATCGCAGCCCTTATTTGGGTACTGAGCGGTCTTGCCAACGTTATTCCTCCGCTTGATGACTTTTTCAATGGTATTTCAAACACACTCCAGGGCGATCAGTAATTTACTACATAATTTTCGTCATATAGAACAGTGAATTCGCTATACTAGGTACATATGGGGAATGTGCTAACAGCGTCTGACTATGTCCATTTGCATAATCACACGCATCATAGCTTGCTGGACGGCTTGTCAAAAGTTGATGAGCTGGTTTCGACTGTAAAAGATATGGGCATGCAAGCCTGTGCTATTACCGATCATGGCACGATGAGCGGCGCCATCGAATTTTACAAAGCAGCCCAAAAGTCAGACATCAAACCAATTATTGGTATCGAGACATACGTAGCCGCTCGTTCGCGCTTCGATCGTGATCCCGCCAAAGACAAAGCTCGTTATCACCTTATTCTTTTAGCTATGAACGAAGTTGGCTACCAGAACCTCATGATGCTGACCAGCAAAGCTAATCTTGAGGGAATGTACTACAAGCCTCGTATTGATCACGAACTGCTAGAGCTGTATAACGATGGCATCATCGCATTAAGTGGGTGTGCCAGCGGTGAGTTAGGTGAAAACCTGCGGGTTGATAACTACGAGGAAGCTAAAAAAGTTGCCGCATGGTATAAATCAATTTTCGGCGACAGATATTATTTAGAGCTGCAAGACCACGGCCATCCCGATAACCCACATGCATGGGACGTACAGGTTAAAATAAATGGCTACTTAGATAAGCTTTCCAAAGAGTTAGACATTCCATGCGTTGTAACAAGTGATGGGCACTATTTAACTCACGACGACCAAGATGCCCATGAAATTCTTCTATGTGTAGGTACAGCGGCCTACCTGAGTGACGAAAAGCGCATGAGTTTGAAAGACTTTGAATTACATGTGACAAATCCAAAAGAGATAATACAGCGATGGCAACACACCAATCCAGAAGCCGTGGTGAATACCAAGCGGATAGCCGACCGCTGTAATGTTGAAATTGAGCTTGGTAAAATTTTAATTCCAAAATATCCAACTCCACACGGCGAGACCGAAAAAGAATATTTGGACACGTTGGTATATAGAGGAATGGCGGTTCGTTATCACGGCACTTCGCTCGAAGAAGCCTCTATGCTCTCTAATAGCCAAATTCGTGAACTTTTAACTGCCGATGAACGCGAGAGAGTAGATATGGAATTCGATGTGCTTGAACGCATGGGCTACAACGGATACTTCTTAATCGTGCAAGATTTTATTAACTGGGGTAAAAGCCAAGGCATTATTTTTGGCCCAGGCCGTGGGTCGGCGGCTGGTTCTATTATTGCCTACGCGTTGAATATAACCGACCTCGACCCATTAAAGTATGATTTACTGTTCGAGCGTTTCTTGAACCCCGATCGTATCTCGATGCCTGATATTGATATTGATATCCAAGATACGCGCCGCAACGAGGTAATTCAATATTGTTCAGAAAAATATGGCGATTCACGCGTAGCGAATATTGTGACATTTGGCAAAATGGCGGCACGGGCTGCGGTGCGTGACGTGGCACGTGTACTTCAAGTGCCGTATGCCGAGGCCGATCGTTTGAGTAAAATGATACCGCCACCGGTGCAGGGCCGCCATATTCCACTTGCAAAAAGTGTTAAAGAAGACGCTGATTTGAAACATGAATACGAATCAAACCCGGTAGCCAAAGAGGTATTTGATTATGCTATAAGGCTAGAAGGCACGATTCGATCGCACGGTGTGCATGCTGCAGGAGTGGTGATTGCTCCAGACGACATTGTGAAATATGCTCCGCTTGAAATGGCCCAAAAAGGCGTGGTAGCTACCCAATATCCAATGGGTCCAGTTGAAGAGCTGGGGCTGCTTAAAATGGACTTTTTGGGGTTAAGCAACTTAACTATTATTAATAATGCGCTTCGTATTATTAAAAAGGTATATAAAAACGAAATCATACTTAGCGACATTCCACTCGATGACGTAAAAACGTACGAGCTATTCCAGCGTGGCGATACGACCGGCGTGTTCCAGCTTGAGTCGGCCGGGATGAAACGCTACTTGCGCGAACTTAAGCCAACTGTTTTCGATGACATCATTGCCATGGTGGCATTGTATCGCCCGGGCCCAATGCAGTTCATCGACAGCTTTATCAAGCGAAAGCATGGCCAAGAAGATATTACATATCTACACCCCGGTATGGAAAACTCATTAAAGAACACATATGGTATTTTGGTGTACCAAGAACAGTTCATGCAAATAAGTAAAGAGTGGAGCGGGTTTACTGGTGGGCAAGCCGACACCTTGCGTAAGGCGGTGGGTAAAAAGAATATCGATTTGATGAAAAAGGTTAAGCCGGAATTCGTGGAAGGCGCAATCAAAAATAGTGGTGCTACCAGGCAGGTTGCCGAAAAATTCTGGGATCAATTGGAAGAGTTTGCTAATTACTGTTTTAACAAATCCCATGCAGCCTGTTACGGCTTGATCGCCTACTGGACAGCCTACCTTAAGGCACACTATCCCGATGCCTTCATGGCAGCACTCATGACCAGCGACCAAGATGATATTGACCGCCTGGCAATCGAGATTACCGAGTGCCGTCACATGGGTATTACCGTGCTAGCTCCTGATGTGAATCAGTCGTTCGTTGAGTTTGCCGTGGTGCCCGGTGAAAATACCATTCGCTTTGGTATGGCAGCTGTTAAGGGTGTGGGCGTTGGTGCGGTCGAAGAAATCCTGCGCGCCCGTGAAAACGGGGAGTTTAAAAGTATCGAGGATTTCGCTAAGCGTGTTTCAACTACTAAATTCAACAAAAAAGCTTGGGAGTCACTCATAAAATCTGGTGGATTCGATAGCTTTGGTGATCGTTCGGATTTGTTATTTAACCTGGAAACAATTCAAGGTTTTGCTTCGAAAATTCAAAAAGACGCAATTAGCGGTCAAACTGATTTATTTGGTGGTTTAGCTGACGGTGGCGGCGTGCAGTCAACCATTTCACTACAAGCCGCACCGGTTAAATATACGATGCGCGAGTATTTGATGTGGGAGCGCGAGTTGCTGGGCTTGTATATTAGCGCCCACCCGCTTGATAATTACGACGCATACTTTCAGGAACAAACCATACCGCTTTGTCAGTTGAAACCGGAGCTCGATAATAAAAAAGCCACGATTGGCGGCATTATTACCAATGTGCGTACTATTGTTACTAAGGCAGGCTCAAAAATGGCGTTCGTGGCCATCGAAGATAAATCGGGCGAATCTGAAATTATCGTCTTCCCGAACTTGTATAGTGAGATAGGTGCCAAGCTGGTGCTTGATGCTGTTATTCGGGCCGAAGGTAAAATAAATGCACGTGACCGTGATGGTAACGTAACGAGCGACGTAAAACTGATTGCTGATACCGTTAATATCGTGACTGAAAAAGAATTACGTGAGTATGAGTCGACCGGACGTGCCATGCAGGCACCAAAAGCACGTGCTCCTGGGCCGGTAACGGTAACAAAAAAAGCAGCAGCGGCTAAATCTAAATCCGTTGCCACCAACGTTGTCTACACTCCGCATACGCCAGTTGTTCGTCAACTTTTTGTGCATATTAAAAATCCCGATGACGCCGAAAGTTTAATTCAACTCAAAACCATTTGCGCGAAATTTCCTGGTTCGTCTGACATTGTGTTGGTGCTAGGAACAGAAAAGAAATCCGCGATTCGGCTACCGTTCAAAGTGGAAGATTCAGATGATTTAATCGGTCAGTTAGTGAAACAGCTTGGTGAAGACGCCGTAATTCTTAAGTAAGCATTGATTGCTCATGCTTATTAAGTAGAGTAGGATAGGGTATATGATACGGCGGGTAAAATGTGATAGAAACTCAGGTTTTACGATCGTCGAATTACTAATAGTAATTGTCGTAATTGCTATCCTGGCTGTAATAACTATCGTTGCATATAATGGTATCCAAACGAGAGCAGAAAATGCAAAAACCATATCTGCAGTACAAGCATATAAAAAAGCATTGTTACAATATGCAACCGAAAAAGGCTCCTATCCTATTAGTGGTGGATACTGCCAGGGAACGCAATATCAACTGTTGGACGGCGTAACCGCTGGATGCAGAAGCTCATCGTCTGTGCTTCCAAATACAGTTGCCGCAACCTATGCACCGTTATTGCAGCCGTACATGGGTGGCAATAGCCCAATGCCAAGTACAAAAATTCTTTATAACGCTGCTGGTACTACCGGGTACGTTGGAATTTATTTTTACGGGACAAACTATAACTATACACTAGATGGAGATAAGGTGGTTGGCTTGTGGTATACCATCGAAGATGCAACTTGTCCGGTTGGTCCAGTGTACGCCAATAGTGGCAACCCTAATTTTACGAGTCCGTCAGCAGCGAGAACTTCGGCGATATCCTCGACAGCATCGTTATGTTTGATCTTGTTACCCGATGCCTCTCGCCTTTAGCTTTGTAGAGAAAAAAGAGCAATTCCTGCGGCCACGCTTACATTAAACGATTCTTTCGCGCCTTTCATGGGGATTTCAACTATTGCTTCACAGCGTGTCAATAATTCAGCTGGTATTCCATCTACTTCTTCACCAAGTACTAACACGAATTCGTTTGGTGGTGTAAAATCAGCCAAATTATGGCTATGTGGGTCTTGCTCTAGTGCTACTAGGGGTAGTGTATTTGAATCTAACCATGTCAACAGGTTGTCATGGTATTCGAACGGTACGCTACTGCTAGCGCCGAGTGCTGTTTTTTCGATTTGCTTGGTAATTTTTTGAGCAAGATGAGGCAGCCGTGGATCCCCAGCATAAGCAGGAAAAGGCGTGTAACCAGTCAAAATAATTTTTTCCACCCCAAAGCCTTCGGCAGTTCGAAAAATAGACCCCACGTTGTGAGTTGAGCGGATATTGTGAAGTAATAATGATATTTTTGGCATTTCTACCATTATAGCCGATAGGGTAATGAGCAGTTTAGTGAACT
>CAZVUR010000045.1:0-6515 GCA_964629385.1 uncultured Candidatus Saccharibacteria bacterium
ATACGAGTAAGCTCGGTGAACGTAGCGTTTTGGCCAACTTCGTTAATAGTAATAACTAGCGTGCCACGTGGCTTACCAGCCTCTTCTTTAACTTCAGCTAGGTAACCGTTCTTTTTTAGTTGTTCGGCAACAACTTTCTTTAATTTGCTAGTTGGTACCCGAACTTCGGTTTTACCAACAGCTGCGGCGTTGCGGATTCGGGTTAGGAGATCAGCGATTGGGTCTGTAGATTGTAAACTCATATTCTTGCTCCTTTCCTTTACCAGCTACTCTTTGTTACGCCTGGGATTTCACCCTTTGAGGCTTTTTCGCGGAAGTTAATACGGTTTAAACCAAACTTACGCATGTATCCATGGGGTCGTCCGCTTAGAACGTCACGGTTTTTCCAACGGGTTGGGCTAGAGTTCTTTGGAAGCTTTTGCAAACCTTCTTGGTCACCTAGCTCTTTTAGTTCAGCACGCTTTGCAGCGTATTGCTGAATCATTTTCTTGCGCTTTTCATCACGAGCGATCATTGATTTCTTAGCCATTACCTAGCTCCTCCTGCTTTTTCGAACGGAATACCGAATTTCTCTAATAGCGCACGGCTATGGGCTTTGTCTTCGTTTTTAATAACGAAAGTTACTTGCATGCCGTGGAGTACTTGAGTTTCTTCGAATGTTAGTTCTGGGAAGATAGATTGCTCTAAAATACCGAGGTTGTAGTTACCACCTTTGTCAAAACCTTTAGCTTTAACACCGTGGAAGTCACGAACACGTGGCAAGCTGATGTTTGCAAGACGATCGAGGAACTCGTACATACGAGCACCGCGTAGTGTTACAGATACACCAATTGGTGCGCCCATCTTTGCACGAATCTTGAAACCTGCGATAGATTTCTTAGCAAGGCGTTCAACTGGTGCTTGCCCAGTTACCTTGGTAAGGGTGTTCTTTACAGTTTCAAGCATACGCTTGTCATCTTTTGTCTTACCGGTTCCAACGCTTACGACGATCTTTTCTAGCTTTGGTACTTGGTGTACGTTAGCTAGCTCAAGTTCGGCCTGTAGTTCCTTCACGTACTGTGTATCGTACAAGGCTTTCAAGCGAGGAGCCGTGGTAGTAGCAACTGCTTTTGCCATTACTTGATCTCCTTATTCTTTAGGCTTCGGGCAACGCGTGTCTTGTTGCCATCAGCATTCTTTACCAAACCAACACGGCTGGTTTTGCTTGTTTTCTCATCAACCACAAGGGCAACTTTGCTGATATCCATAGGAACATGGATATCTTTTTTGCCACCAACTGGGTTCAATTGGCTGGGCTTAACATGGCGATGACCAACGCCAACACCTTCGATTAACACCGTGCCTTTTTTTGTATCAACTGATAGAACTTTACCGGTTGTACCCTTTTTGGCGCCTGCAATAATCTTTACGAGGTCATCTTTACGAATACGTGGCATATTAGAGTACCTCCGGAGCTAGGCTGATAATCTTTGCGTAACCTAGGTCACGGAGTTCACGTGGCACAGGGCCGAACACGCGAGTTGCCTTTGGCGTTTTATCATCGTTAATGATTACACATGCATTGTCATCAAACGCGATAGTTGAACCATCTTTACGCTTAATTTGGTTACGTGTTCGAACAACAACTGCTTTTTGAACGGTTTTCTTCTTTACGTTACCGGTTGGGTTTGCATCTTTAACAGTTACCACAACAACGTCACCCACGTTAGCATAGCGACGACGAGTACCACCAAGTACACGAATCACGAGTACTTCTTTAGCACCACTGTTGTCGGTAACTTTCATACGAGATTCTTGCTGTAGCATGTTACGCCTCCACCTCGGTTACGTCTTCCTTTAGTTCTATTGAACCAACGGCGCGCTGCTCGATGTTCGCTAGTTGAAACGCTTTGGTTTTAGACACTGGACGGATTTCAGAAATCTGCACTTTGTCGCCAACATGAGCTTCGTTCTTAGGATCATGAGCTTGGTATTTACGGTTGACTGTGTACTGCTTTTTGTAAATAGGGTGAGTTTCACGACTAGTTACGGTAACAGTGATAGTCTTGTCACGCTTGTCAGAAGTGACAATGCCGGTCAATGTTTTTGCCATTACTTGCCTCCTTCTTGGGCGTTAATTTTAGTAAGTAAACGGGCGATCTCTTTGCGAGTGGTGGTAATAACACGTGGGTTAATAAGCTCACCCGCAGCAAGAGACTTCTTAGCTTCCAGTAAATCAGCTCGCTTCGCAGCTAACTGTTCGTTTAGGCTTAGCTCTTTGACTTCAGCTTTCTTCGGAGCAGCTTTTTTGGTTGTCTTTACGTCAGCCATAACTACGCATCCTCCCTACGAATAAACTTTGTCTTAACAGGTAGCTTGTGTGCAGCAAGGCGCATAGCCTCGCGAGCAACTTCTTCAGATACACCCTTCATTTCAAACATAACAGTGCCAGCTTTTACCTTAGCTGCAAAATATTCTGGGTTGCCTTTACCGCTACCCATCTTTACGTCCTGTGGCTTCTTGGTTACAGGGGTGTGCGGGAAGATTCGAATCCAAATCTTACCACCACGCTTGATGTATCGAGTCATTGCCTGACGAGCTGCCTCGATCTGGCGACTTGTTACGCGCTCGTTGCTTTGTGCTTGCAAGGCAAAGTCACCGAAAGCGATGTAGTTACCGCGAGTTGCATTACCATCGTTTTTACCGATGCGAACTTTGCGGTATTTGGTTTTCTTTGGAAGTAACATTACGCGTCACTCCTTTCACCCTTGTTGATCCATACTTTCACACCAACGATACCACCGCCGTTAGGCATTTGGGCACGGGCTGTATGGAAGTCAACGTCAGCACGAAGTGTATGAAGTGGTACAGAACCTTCCGATACCTTTTCTTTACGTGCCATTTCGGCATTGTTCAAACGGCCTGATACCTGGATACGGATACCTTTAGCGCCAGCATTCATCGCATTCTGTGCAGCCATTTTAATAGCGCGGCGGAAGTTAATACGTCGTTCTAGCTGACGAGCAATGTTTTCAGCAACAAGCTTAGCAGCTACTTCAGGGCGTTTTACTTCTTCGATGTTGATGCGTACTGGAAGGCTAGCTATCTTTTCGATAGCAGCTTTTAGTTCGGTCACACCCGCACCACCACGACCAATCACAACACCAGCTTTAGCGGTGTGAATCGTAATTGTAATCAGGTTGGCTGAACGTTCTATTTCAATACGGTTAATAGTTGGACGAGACGCGAACTTCTTTTCAATCAGATCACGAATCTTGATGTCTTCCGCTAACCAGGCGGCAAAGTCTTTTTTGCCTGCGAACCAGCGAGAATCCCAGTTCTTGTGAACCTGGAGGCGGAAACTAATTGGGTTTACTTTTTGGCCCATTATTTCGTCTCCTCTTCTTTAGGTGCTTTAACAGCAGCTGGCTTAGCAGCAGGTTTCTTTGGTTTCTCAACACCAGTTACTTCAACAAGAACGTTGGTTGAGATTTTTTGGAATGGCAATGCCATACCACGCATGTGCGGTTTAAATCGCTTCATACGCTTGCCGACAGTTACGCTAAGCGTTGTTATCTGTAGGCTCTTGGCGTCAAGTCCGTGGTTATTAACCGCGTTCGCTTGAGCACTGGCAATTGCTTTTTTAATAGGAAGTCCGGCGCGGCGTGGCACGTGGTCTAAAATAACCAACGCATCAGCAACCGAACGGTTACGCACAAGACTAGCCACAACACTCACCTTACGAGGAGCGATGTCGATGCCTTTTGCATAACTGCGTACAGTATATTGCTCAGCCATTACTTCTTATCCTTTCCACCATGCTTGCGGAATTTGCGGGTTGGGCTAAATTCACCAAGTTTGTGGCCCACCATGTTTTCAGTTACATACACTGGAACATGCACGCGGCCATTGTGAACTGCGAAGTTCTTACCAACCATATCAGGTGTGATGGTACTGGCGCGGGCCCATGTTTTGATTACAGTCCGGTCATCTGCAGAAAGCGCCGCAACTTTTTTAGCAAGTTTGGCGTCTACGAATGGACCTTTTTTGAGTGATCGACTCATATCCTACCTCTTCCTCTTTGCGTCATGACGCGATCGAACAATTAGACGATTAGTATTCTTGCGGCGGCGAGTCCGGTAGCCAAGTGTGAGCTGACCCCATGGAGTACGAGGCGCTTTACCTGAACCGTGACGTCCACCGTCACCACCACCATGCGGGTGATCCGCGGCGTTCATAACAACACCACGAACAGTCGGACGGATACCCTTACGACGGTTACGGCCAGCTGAACCAACCTTTACGTTTTGGTGCTGAACGTTACCAACAGTACCAATAGCAGCAGTAGCTTCTAGGCGGAAACGACGAACTTCGCCAGATGGCAAACGCACCTGTGCGTAGTCGCCTTCTTTAGCCATCAGCTGTGCTTTTGTACCGGCGCTACGTACCATCTGAGCACCCTTACCTGGGTTAATTTCGATTGCGTAGATTTGAGTACCTACCGGAATCTTACTGAGTGGCATGCGGTTTGAGCTTTCGATTGGTGCATTCACACCACTTTCGATAGTCTTTCCTTTTGTCATGCTAGTGTCGGCAAGGATGTAGTGGTACAGACCATGCTGGTCTTTAACACGAGCGATACGTGCTGAACGGTTAGGGTCGTATTCGATTTCTTCAATCGTAAGCTTAAGACCATCAGCTAGGCCGTGGTTAAGCAAACGGTAGTGACGCTTTACACCACCACCGCGGTGGCGAGTTGTAATGCGGCCCTGGTTGTTACGGCCCGCGTTCTGCTTTTTGCTTTTGATTAAGCTTTTCAGCGGTTTACGTGTCGTAATTTCGCTGTAATCTTCGCTTGTCATGCCTCGGCGGGCAGGAGTAGTTGGGTTGTATTGCTTGATTGCCATTACTTCTTCTCCTCACTTTGCGCCTGAGCTTCTTCGAATAGCTGGATTGAGCTACCTTCAGCAAGCACTACGTAGGCTTTCTTAGAATCCTTACGAGTTGTTGTGCCAGGGTAACGGTTCTTGCCGCGTGAGTAGCGAACAGCCTTACCATTTTGTACGGCAGTCGTAACAGACTTAACGGTTACGTCGTACTGCGCAGCTACAGCCTCAGCGATTTGTTGCTTATTAGCTGTAAGCGGTACGTTGAACACGTAGGTATTCTTTAGGCTTTGGCCATATGCTTTTTCGGTAGCACGTGGGGTAATAATTAGATTACTCATTACTTAGTACCTCCCTTAACCGATGGAGATAGCCACGCGTCAATCGTCTTCACTGCACCTGGTGCAATTACAATGTGGTCAGCATTTAGAATGTGGTACACACTTAGGTAGGTGCTGCGTACGAGTAGTACGTTCTGAATGTTGTTCGTTGCGCGAAGTAGCTCAGGAGTCTTTTCGTCTACAACGATAAGAGTCTTACGAGCAAACTTGTTGTCGGCTAGATATTTTGCAACTTCAGCTGTCTTACCAGTAGTCTTTACGTCAGCTACAGTAATCTTCTTAGCTTTGTTAGCAAGACTTAGGGCTTGCTTTACAGCAACGCGCTTTGAAGTAGTTGAAAGCTTCTTCGTGTAGTTTTCGTTGCCGCGAGGGCCAAATACCACACCACCACCGCGCCAGATTGGGTTACGAGATGAACCGAATCGTGCACGACCAGTACCTTTTTGCTTCCATGGCTTTTTACCACCACCACTTACTTCACCACGCTGCAAGGTAGTAGCGTTAGCACCACGACTGTTAGCCAGGTAGCTGTCGTACGCAAGTTTTAGTAGTTCATGGTTTTCTACTTCAACAGCAAACGTTGTTTTCGGTAGAGTTGTTTTAGGAGTAGTTTCAGCCATTATGCCTTACCTCCGATTACGATTAGGCTCTTACGAGGGCCAGGAACGGCACCTTTGAGGCCAATCAAGTTATTCTCGAGATCTACGTATGCAACCTCAAGGTTCTTCACAGTTACGCGCTCACCACCCATACGGCCGGCCATACGCTTACCCTTGAAGACTTTTTGTGGATACATCGAACCGATAGAACCTGGGCGACGAACGTTACCGTTACCACCGTGGGTCTTCTTTGATGTATTAAAGTTATGGCGTTTTACCGTACCAGCAAACCCCTTACCTTTTGACGTGCCCGTAGCGTCAACTACGTCACCGAGTGCAAATGCACTTACGTCGATTGTTGAGCCAACTGTTAGGTCGGCTGGCAACTCTTCAACGCGGAATTCCCGCAAAGCTTGCGGCGATGTTTTGCTGGCCTTAACGTGTCCAGCGACGGCCTTGCTCAGGTTCTTACCCAAACCAAATGCAACCTGTACTGCGTTGTAGCCGTCGGTTTCGACAGACTTTACCTGAGTCACAGTCACAGGGCCAGCTTGAATCAATGTCACGGGTGTAGCCGTACCATCTTCAGCCAGGATTTGGGTCATACCAATCTTGGTGCCGAGAAGTGCTTTCATGCCTTCTTTTCTCCCACTTAAAATCCTTGGTGGCAAGCGGTTTCCTAAGGTGGGTTACCCTTGGACCTGCTTATT
>CAZVUR010000046.1:0-6362 GCA_964629385.1 uncultured Candidatus Saccharibacteria bacterium
TGCTGAATAAATTTTTCAAAAGCACCTTTGTTTATCACCGCACGAATACCATTTACGTTCCATGAATATAACTTCATACGTACAGTATACGACATTGCAAAAAGTTAAGATCAAGTGTATAGTATATCCGTCCAGATCAATCGATTTCGGGAGCTATGTTGAGTGAGATGATTCGGCGAGTTGTCGCCGATGACAGAAGTCGTGCGCGTTTGAATGAGGTGAAGCCACTCTGCGGCACCGTCATGATGACAGACGATTTCAGTGCGGCCGTTAAAGCTGCACGCGCCAATGGCGCACGTATCGATGCTGTGGAGATTCTTGTCTATAGCACCGATCCAGAGAAGAACCTGGGAGATTCCGATCGTCAGATTGCCCATGCCACTCGCTACGAGCTCGGAGCATGTGTTGCAACCGTGACAAATGCTTCTGGGAGCAGGCTTGTTCGCTTCCAGGAGGTTGGCTCTAATCGCTTCGTTGTGGTGAGCAGGCCTGTTACGGGTGATCGTCGCTGGCGTATTCACAACAAGGGCGTCGAGTCTTCGGGCCGCCGCGCTGGCGCGCGTAGTCGTGGGTGCGGTCCGAGTGTTGGGCCAAACAACTGACGGCGCTGGACGTAGGGCCGCGCCTCTCCTCTGCCGCCAGGCGGGCGAGAGGCGCGGCCAGTTCAATGTTTGCTTGCTTTGTATTGCGTCTAAATAATATTAAACACGGTACAAAGATGGCAAAAGTTGTGTTGACGGGGTGTATCACTAGGACAACACCCCGCCACACAAGCAATCATTCGGCGCAAATACTCTTACGCCTACTTGAACTAAGATTGGCGATTCGCCAGCTCGTCCGCGATGGCGGAGAGGCAGTTGATCATCGACTGCTCACTGGCGTCACTCAGGTTGGGCAGGTCGCACGAGGACTTGCTGTCCTCACCCTGGCCGGGTGAGTCCGCCGAACCGTCGTTTGTCGGCTCCTCGTCGAGGCCGCTGAGCTTGGTGACTACCGGCGTGACCCGGGAGTCAGCCGGAACGATGATACGGTACACCACGCGTCCACCCAACTCGGCGTAAACCTGCCAGTTCTCGTCGTCGAGCGGCAGGAACTCCACCAGCTTGCCCTTGGCGGCGTAGAAGCCGGTGTCCTTCTCGGAGATGGCCTGGCGCGTGCGGGCCTCGAGGTCATCGAGGTTGACCACGCGCGGGTCCTCCTTGCCGAGCACGTAGATGCGCAGGGCGTTGTACTGCCCCTCCGTGGCCTCGTCGGCACGGATCAAGCTGTACGCCGTCACCAGCTGCGAGTCCGATCCGCGAGCCCTCAGCGGGGTCACCCAGTACAGGTGTCCGTCGTTCTTGCTCTTCAGGAGGAACTCGCTGGTGTTGCCAGCCTGGCTCTCCACGTCGGTGGTGGTGTAACCGAAGTCACGGAACCACTTGTTGGCCTTACCGGCCAGCCACACCGACTCCTCGCGCTGGTCCGCAGCGAGGGAAATCGGATAGACAGGACCCGGAAACTGGCCCGGTTCCACTGACGTGACGTGATTGATCTGGGCCGTGCCGGAGCTCGAGCCCGTGATCGTCAGTACGCCAGCCGAGTACCACGTGGCGCGGTGTCCGTAACCATCCCACGTCTTCACGGGGATGACCAGGACAGGCTGGTCGTCTTCGACGGTGTTGGGATCGCCTGCAGGCTTGCAGTATCCCCACATGTCGTTCTCGTCGAAGAACAACGACTTGTTGTAGCCAGCGATCTCGTCGAGCAGGCTGTTGCCCCACTTGCCGTGAAGCGCCTTGCCCATGTTGTAGTCGCCCGTGAACCTGCATGTCTGGACGTTGCCCTCACCGGGCCAGAAGGCCACTCCGTAGAGCGGTTGCTTCTTCTTGCCGTCGCGGATGGCGGTCCACCCGGGCTTGTCGCCGTAGGTGTAGGTCATCGTGTCGAGCAGCAACGTGTTGCCGCTGTCCGACTCGCTAGAGCGCTTAATCACCGTCTTGGCACCGGTCGCCGAGGCGACGCGCGGCTCCCAGGCTTGGGAGTAGTCGCCTTCCTCGATGTACTTGCCGTCGAGGCGCTGCAGATTGGTGTTCAGGTCGCTCTTGTCCGCTACCACGAACTTCGTGTTGGCGGCGTAGCTCTCTGATCGGTCGTCGATGCTGACGAACCAGACGACGAAGGATGAGACGATCAGGAGGCCCGACAGCCCGGCCGCGATGTAGGCGACCACACTGTTGCGTCTTCCGCCTGAATATCTAATCTCTTCCCAGAAGAAGTACGTGATAGCACCAGCGATGATGCCCACCAACAGGTAGGCCCAGGCACTGGCGCCGATGAGGTTCCAGCCGTTGGGCCAGAAACCGCGCCCCCACAGCGACTCTGTGAGCCACTGCCAGAGGCGGGATCCGTAATCCGCCCAGTAGCAGATGATGAACCACAGGATGCCGATGACGACGGCGACGGCGGCAGCGATGCCGACGTACCATCCAGTGGCGTTGCCTTGCTCGTTCTTGTTGCGAGAACGCATTGTCCTCACCCTTTCTTTTTGCTCGGTGTGTTCAAGTTTTTGTGGTGCTAATGCCTGTTAATTCAGTCATTCACAATCGGTAGCACCACAAAATTATAGGTAGATTGCTTGTGTTGTTAATGTACATGCCAGGAATTTCCTATTCGGAAACTCAACCAGCACAAACGAGTATATTATAGCAAATTTTGTAAGAAATGTCAATACTCACAACATATTCTCACCACTGTTTGACGATACCAGATGGTCGTTCTTTGGCTCATATATTGCCACAAGAAAAGCGCCTCTATAACGTATCGGTACAAACGTTCGCCTTAGTATGCGAATGCTTATCTCGATGCGTCGTATAGGCGCTGAATCGACTTGGGCATAGCTGTTTCGGTATCCCGAGGGAACACTGGATGTCCTTCTCGGCATAGTAATCGTTACGATTACCGTAAATAGCATTATAGCGCATTAACGTAGATATGTCAATAGCTAGTAGCGCTGAATGGCCCGCTTTGTGTCGCGATCTTGATCACGGCGTTTTATCGTTTCCCTCTTGTCATACGTCTTTTTACCCTTACCAAGCGCAATCACTAATTTAATAAACCGGCCGCCGGTAAGCAGTTTTGTAGGTACAATAGTCATACCTTGTTGTTTGCGGGCCGCAAAGGCATCGATTTGTTTGCGGCTGGCGAGCAGTTTGCGTGGGCTGGTATCAACGGTTCGGGCGTTTACCTTGCCCTTTTCGTTTAGTTTCAAACTAAAACTCGCATTATTTAGCCATAATTCATTATTTTTTAAACTTACAAATGAGCCTTTTAATTGCACGTGGCCCTCACGGGCGGCCCGTACTTCCGGGCCAGTTAAGCTAAGCCCGGCAACGATCTCATCATCTAATGCATAATCAAACCGTGCCCGGCGATTTACTACCGCGCCTGCTGACTGTTTCTTCTTAGCTTTTGTTGCCATAACAGAGACTATTGTAACAGATTGACAGTATGTATTTGGCTCACCCCTCGATAAATGCTATAGTTGATAAAGATGACTTTAGATTCTGGCTTACCAAAATTGGTAACATTTGATGGCGAGGCGCGAAGTGGTAAAGGTACCATAGTGCAAGCCACTAAAGATTATTTACGTGATGAATGTGGCTACAAAGTAATGTTGATTGATGCGGGACAAGTGTTCCGCGTTTTAGTTGTTGGAGCCACCAATGCTGGTGTAGATATGGAAGATGCAGGCGCCATCGATGCATTCTTAGGCAATGACGAAGAAGCTGACAAGTGTGTCCAGTTAGTAAAAGATGTATACCACATGAGCAAAGAAGAACGTGACGCACTACTATATACAAATGAAGTGGGAGCGAATAGTGCTAAAATCGGTGCTCGTCCACTTAGCCAAGATTTTAAAGATGAACTATTGAAGAAGTGGTTACGCGACGCGCGCGTTGAAGGCTACGAAGTAGTTTTACTTGATGGCCGAGCGCTTGAGGAAACCGGGCTGATGTTGGCCAAGGAAAAACTATGCGAGTTCGTAATGGGACTCTATTTCGTATGCGACGCCGTAATGGGCGCACGTCGCACGCTCGGTTACGCATCAACGCCATATAACGAGCTTGACGAGTCAGCCCGTGCTGAAGTAGAAGAACTGGTTGAACAAATCAAGGCACGTAACCTGGCCGATCAAACCCGTGAAGTGCAGCCAATTGTTCGTCCCATTGGAGCTCCTATATTCACTTTGCCTGACACGACAGGATTTACACCATCACCTGAGCGCTATATGGCCACAGTTGATACGAGTGCCGATATGAGTAAAGCTGATATGACAATGCCGTTAGCAGAAATAGTCGCACGTCAGCTGGCACAAGAACTATCTTGATAGTTCTTGGCAGGCAGTAAGCAGTATTTTGGCTGAAGTTTCCCACGTAAACTTACTTACGGCAAACTTACCGCCCGCGATATAACGTTGACGCACAGCTAAATCATCGAGCAACATAATAGCATCGGCAAATAGTTTAGGATTAGTTGGGTCGGCATACATCGCTCCTTCGGAGCCGGCGATTTCCCTGAAGAACGGGCGCTCACTGACAACAGCTGGTACGCCGAGCATTAGGGCTTCGGCAAGTGGCAAGCCAAAACCTTCGGCCAAACTAGCACTCACCATAATGGCATCGTCGGCCAATAAATTCGCATATGTTTCGTCGCTAACTCCCCCATGAAACATTACTTTGGCATCATTTGGAATTAGCGTCGTAAGCTCATCTTGCCGTCTGGTAGATATTTTACTGCAGATATGCAGCGTGCGACCTGGCAAGTATTCCAAGGCTTTAATTAACGTTTCGGCGTTCTTATATGGCAGCGGTGTACCCATGAACACTAAGTTTCGTGGCGGGTGATCATATTGAGCGACTGGTTTGGTGAGTAGCGGCGATAAGTCGCGCGCGGCATTGCTTACCACGATTAGCGGGCGCTTCGTCAACTTTGTTCTTATGATTTCATCACGTGAGGTGTTCGACACCGTCGCCACGATATCGGCGCGGTTAAGCACTAGGCGCTGCGGCCAATACCACAAATGAAATAATCGCCAGAGCGGCCGCACAAAACCTTTGGCCTGGGGCGGTGGCAGGCGGTGCTTGTAATAAATCATGTCGTGTAATGTCAGAATCAGCTTGAACCGGCGCCCCAGGCTGCCCATGGTTTGCATGGGGCTCACCACCACATCCGGCTTGAACTTGTTCAATTTTAGGCCAGTAAACGGTTCTAAGGGCGAATCTGGTTTATGGATTTTTACTACATCTGAACCTAGTGGTAGCAATTGAATTTGAGCATCATCTGAAATAATGAATGTTACAGGTGTCAGTTTAGCGAGCGCGTGGGCAATCTCATACGAGTATCGGCTTACACCATCATGGTAATCGGTCCGAATATAGCGGGCATCAAAGAACAGCTTCATATGGTTTTAGTATAGCGGATGTTATACTAAGAGCATATGAAAATCCTCATTGCGGCCGACCTACACTGGCCGACTATCAATGGCGTCGCTACCTTTAGCCGCAACCTGGCACATGGTTTGGCTGCGCGTGGGCACGAGGTGATCGTGATTGCCCCTAGCCAACGACGCACTGGACTAGCCGAAGAAGAATGGGACGATAACTATTTGGTAAAACGTACCATGTCTGTCCCCTTCCCGTTTTATCAGAACTTTCGAATTTCTGTGTCGCCGCGGCGTGAAGTAAAACGAATCATCGAAGAATTCGAACCTGATGTCATACATATTCAAATGCTGCTTGGCATTGGCCAGGCAGCCATGCGCTACGCCAAGCTATTCAATATTCCGGTAGTTACTACCAACCACGCTATACCAGAGAACTTAATGGATAATATTCGTTTGCTAGCGCCAGTGTCTGGCCCTATCAACCGTTTGATTACCGAATACGGCGCTAGGTTTCACTCAAAAGCCGACCATGTAACTATGCCGACGCAATCGGCCATCGATATGCTCACCCAGGGTCGCGGTGATCTGCCAGATATTCCTATCGAAGCGGTGTCGAATGGGATTGACCTTGGTCGTTTTATGCCCACCAAACCTTCACCAGCAATCTACGAAAAATTCAGTATTCCGACCGATAGCTTAATTGTGTCGTATATTGGCCGATTAGATAGCGAAAAGCATATATCGGTGCTCATCGATGCCTTCTACCAAGTGCACCAAACTAGCGAAAAGCCGGTCCATCTGCTGATAGTTGGGTTTGGTACCGATAGCGATCGTTTAGAAAATCAAGTGTACCAGCTAGGTATTCATGACGTGGTTACTTTTACGGGCCGCGTAGAAGACGATGAAATAGTTGAACTGCATAAAGTAGGTGATGTGT
>CAZVUR010000047.1:0-6186 GCA_964629385.1 uncultured Candidatus Saccharibacteria bacterium
ACAATATATAAATTATAAAAAAGCAAATAGGGAGCAGGGCGCTAAAAAAGAGTAGGGGGTAATAAATTTCAGAAAATGCAAATATACAAATTCGTGTGGAAAACTTACATGTGCAGCCAGTATATAAAACTCTACACATAAACAACATGGGAATGACAACAAACGATAAGTAAAATAGAAACGTGTCGCATAGTAAACAGGTTAAATAACGTTAAGTGCTAAAAGTACTGCCCTAATAAAAGGTATGCATACTCATCTATTAACAATATATTAAATGTCGTAAAAGATATATTGTGCGACGTTAAAGCTATGTAAGGATTTAGAGCATGCACACACTACCCTCACCAAGTTTCAACCAAATATTTCTTTCAAATTTTAATTTGTTTTTGTTACGCCCTGCTTTGGATGTTTCTAATTTCCTGCCGTGTCTATCAAACTTATATATTTGCCAATCGTTTATAAATTCTGCCAAATTTGTACATATTCGCATCATTTGCCGGCCATTCAAAGCTAAATATCAAAGTTCTAAATATGTTCTATATTCAACTTCTGGTAAAAAGTGCACTTAGGGTACAATAATCATCACATTGGCGCATACTAATAAAAAGCCCGGAGCTTACCGGGCTTTTTTACTAATTAGTTACAACACTATTGGCCGGATGGCTGATCATTAACGCTGTCGGGGGTGTCTACGTTGATTGAGTTGGAATCATCCGATGCTGCACCGGTGAATAGGCCAAATCCGCCCATTGCAAAGAATAATAGCAACAATACAACCACAACAACCAAGCCAATAATCCAGCCGATTGGGTTTGATTTACGCTCGTTGTTAATAATTACTGGATCACGTTTGTCGTCTTCCATTTTGCTCCTTGTTTAAGTAACTTTTCAAGTATATGAAACTACTAACGTTTTAAATGTAAACAAGATTACAAAAATTTATATTTTTAGGGTAGATATGACGAATAGCCAACTCTTGCAGTAGTTATTTAACTACCCTGTAATTGCTAGCCCCATTGCCGTAATAACCAAGTTGCGTGCCACCACAAGTGCCCACAGTTTGGTTGGTCACGCCACTTTCTAGTTTGTATGCGAGCAGGTACGTCTGCCCTTTACTTGAATTACAGTAATTAGTGTTCGATACGCCTACGTAGTCGTAGTTGTTGCCGCCGTTTATAGCTGGCGTGGCAGAATTTGCGCCTGGGCTTGTTGGCAAACTGCTGATATACGGTTTTAACACGGTAGCTAAGTTACTCCAGCTGCCGTCTGCAGTTGTGCTCCAGCTACCATTTATAGCGGTTGATCCAGGGGTGTAATTGGTGCCATTAGGGTACTCCCCTTTATCAATGTAGTAGAGCTCAAGAGCTTTGGCGATTGTTTGGATATCTTGTGCGCGTTGTGAATCCCTGGCCCGGGATTGAATACCGTTATACGCCATGATAGTAATAGCAGCCAGGATAGCGATGACTACGATAACGATGAGGAGTTCGACGATTGTGAATGCAGAGGATCTTTTCTGGTACATACTGGTTATCTAACCGTCCTAATGTTACTTGCTGGTGAGTAAGGACCGACAGTGTTTGTGCTACATGTTCCTAGCAGCTTGTTCTCATCCCCGGTATCTAGCTTGTAAACAAGAATATACATTTGCCTTATGTCTGCCCCACAGTTATTCGCGCTGGTACTAATACTGCTGTAGTAATCATAGGAATGGGATGTACCGCCGGACCCTATGGTACTGTTACCAGGATTATGTACTGGGTCTCGTAAGGGTAAATTGGTAGCATATGGCTGCAATTGACCGATCAGTGATGACCAACTCGAGTCCGCAGTTGAGCTCCATGCGGAGTTAATCGCTGTTGACCCTGAGCTTACAGGGTACATTCCATTGTCGGCGTAATATAATTCAAATGCTTTAACCAACGCAGCTACGTCACTTTTACGTTGTGTATCCCGAGCCCTTGCTTGAATGCCATTGTATGCAACCACTGTTATGGCCGCCAATATAGCAATCACCACGATTACAATCAGGAGCTCAACGATTGTAAATCCTGAAGACGTTCTGTTTCGATGCGCCGTTTGTATCATGATGCCCTGTTCAACGGTTTAGTAAGCTAAGCTCATTGTAACGTAAGGCCCCATAGGCGTAAAGCTGCCTACCGGAGCTTTACAATTGTTTCGTTGTTTGCAGGTTGAGAGGTCTGTTGCTGCTGCCCTTCCTGGTTCGTGGCGGGCGAAGAAGACTTCTTTTTGCGGCTACGGGTACGTTTTTTCTTAGCAGGTGCCGGTGTATCGCCCGCTGTGTCTGGTGTGACTACTTGTGACTGGGCATTGATTGGCCAGGTTGTGCCAGCTGGTTCAACTGGTTTTGCGACAGGCGCGTTCGATGCCCCGCCTCGTGGTTGCATAAGATTAGAAATTTCGGCCTCCACTTCAGCACGCGGGCGGCTGTAAAGGTGCCGGGTGTTTTCGATAATATGCTTGGTATTATCAGTTTGCGCTAGCGGCAAGTTAAGGGTGCGGGCACTGAACGCCGGGGTCTTTTCACCGTTAATTACCATGTTTATTACAAAGTTACGGTTGTGCATTTGCAATAAATCGAGCGCTTCGAAATTCGGCTCGAACTGTTTGCTTAAAATCGGCGCGTCGTCGGCGGACACGCGGAAACAAATCATGGTGCCCACGTTGCCAAATACGGCGTCGCGCACGCTTTCGCTCATTTGGCTGATGTACTGGTTTGCAACGGTAAGGTTAAGGCCATATTTACGTGCTTCCGACAGAATCGTGGCGAACGAATCAGTGGCGAAATTCTGGAATTCGTCTACATACAAATAAAATGGCCGACGATCTTCGATATTCGGAATATCTTGGCGGCTCATGGCCGCCAGCTGGATTTTGGTAACCAAGAATGAACCTAGAATGCTGGCGTTATCCTCCCCTATTAAACCTTTAGAAAGATTAACGATAAGAATCTTGCCTTCATCCATAATTTCACGAATGTTAAAGGTAGATTTTGGTTGGCCAATTATATTACGAATAACGGGGTTGGCGGTAAATGCACCAACCTTGTTAAGTACCGGCGCGATTGCCTCAGCTTGGAATTTATCGTTCCAGCTGGCAAACTCCACGTTCCAGAACTGCAATACCACGGTGTCGGTACAGGTTGCTAACACTTCTTTGCGGAACTTCTTATCTGTAAGCATGCGGGTAATATCGAGCATGGTAGTGTTAGGGTGGTCGAGCAGTGCCAAAATGGTATAGCGCAGAATGTATTCAAGCCGCGGGCCCCAACTTTCGCCGAACATTCGCTTTAATACCCCAATTACTTCAGAGCTAATATTGGTTTTTTGGTTAGGGTCGGTAACTTCAAGCGGGTTAAACCCGAGTGGATTGGCGGTATCGGCCGGGTTGAAATACACCACGTCTTGAATGCGTGCACCTGGTATGAATTTCATGTTGTTTACCGCGAAATCACCGTGCGGGTCGATAATGGCGTACCCTTGGCCATGGAAAACGTCGCTGAGTGCGAATAGCTCTAGCGTACCACTTTTACCTGCTCCGGTTTGCCCAATGATATACACATGCCTTGAGCGGTCGTAGCGCAGCATGCCAAATTGGTGATTGATGCCACGGAAGTTAGTAACACCGAAGGCCGAAATGTTTTCGTCTATCGCATCGTTACCAGTAATAACCGGTAGCTTTGATGGTGGTTCGGCGGTTTTACTGCTGGCCCACACGATATTTGGTGTTTCAACGTTGGTGTGCGGCAGATGGAATACCGAAGCAAGCTCCTCGATGTTCAATATAAAGCCGTTATCGGCAAAAACACGTGACTTATACGCATTCAAATCTTCTTTTTTGAAACTGCCGGTACCTGCTTTAAAGCCGTTTAAATTGGTAGAGTTGAACTGTTTGAAGGTGCCAACGAGCGCCTGCATACGTTGCTTGGCGCTGACTTCGTTCTCGCCAAGATACGCCAGGCGAATTTTTACTTGGTATCCAAGTTTGGTGGCTTTCTTTTCTACTTCGCTAATACGCGTTTTATCCCGCTCAGACACCTCTTTTGCACCACCGTCGCCGCTTTTGCCGTCTTCTGGTGGTTTCCAAAGTGCTTCAAAGAATGTGCCAATCCAGCGGAAATTAATACCATTACTTCCAACCAACAAGCCAAACGGGTTGCCGCCTTTAATACTTTGAATCCAGCGTTCGCTACCCTCGTGCCATTCGTCGGCAATCGGGCGCACTAGCACTTGAATCCATAGTTCTTCGCCATCGCCGCTTGATTCCAATTTGGCTAAGGTACCGGTAATACCGGCTAACGGGTCCACTTCGAAACTTTGAAATGTTTTGATGGGTAAGAACTCAGGCCCAGTAAGAGTGACTTCGGTTGTGTGCACTACAGAGTGGCGCCGCTCGTGGCTCACATAGTCTTCGTCGGCTGAATGAATTTGTACCGTAGGATACTGTGAATATATTTGGCCTTCAACGAAACTTTGCAAATCCTTTGGAGTCCATACATAAAAGCGAATCTGGCCATTTACCGAAGCAATTTCAAAACTAAGGTGCTCTTGCACGCCTTTACTTAGCTTTAGCTCGGCTTTATCACGTAAAATACCGTGCAAGCTAGCGAATAACTGTTCGGCAGCTAGTTCTGATTTATCGTTAGCTTTCGGAATTTCAAGAATAAGCAGACTGCTCTCATGATCGGCTAGCGGCGGTGCTACGCGGTAGTTGCGCCAGGCAGCATACAAAAGCACCAGAACAATTGGTACCCAAACGTACCATTGAAGCAAAGTTTCGATGATCCAAGAGAGTATTGACATGATAGCTCTTAACTCCTATTGTAGCACCTTTAGGAGGGGTTACTGCTCCGCTTTTCTTCAAAATAAATGGTTCGTGCACCGAACGCATTCGCCCGAAGGTTCGCTCCTCCCTCTAAAGCCTGGCGAGTGCCTCGTGTGCGAAGGAGTAAAGGGCCTATTTAGCTTGCTCGGCAAGCTCGTAGGTTGCCTTAGAAACGCGCTTGAACTGTGGCTTAGACTGAAGGTTCAAAAGAATCGTCGTTTCTTTAACCTGGCGGCTTTCGAGCACACGTTTTACGATTTCGTCACGGTGGAGCGGCTCTCCTGCCTTCTTAAGCACATCTGTGATGATGTCTGCAACGGTACCCTTGCTGTATCCCCAGCTGTCGAGCGCATAAATACCTCGGCCGATTAACACGAATCGCTTGTCTTTAATAAGTTCATTATGAATTGCTTGAGTAGTAACGTCTTTACGCTTAAAGTCACTCTTTTTAATAGATTTAGCAATGTCAGAAAAATGCATTGGTTTACCGTTATCGGCTAAAATCACGTAGATTTTGTCGCGGATATTTTTTGGGTTAACAGTTGGCCATTTGACAAGTCCCCATTGGTCTTTTAAGCTAGCCAGCTTTTTAGAGGTACTTGCAAGAGCACGAACATGATCTGGATGCTCGTGGGTTAGCTTGCTATGAAGCCCTTCGGCGCTAATTGGCTCCCCATGTTGCTTGATAGTTTTAACAATCTCTTCTACGTTTGACTTTATTTTCTTTTCGTCGGCATGGTCTTTAATACCAACCGCGTGGTAATAATCATCATTTTCGTTAATGACAGCAATGTTTGGCGAAAGCTCGGCGATAAATGCTACATGAGCACGCTGCTCTGGGGTGGCATCGTTGCCTACCATGTCGGCGGTAATATCGCTCACGCGGGCAACCCTACCTTTTTCAGATAGATGACGCACCATGGCGCGTTCTACCTCGTGCACGCTTGGAATTTTATTATCGCCAGCAGCGATTTTAAGGCGGATTAAGATTGCTTTTTCTAGTTGGCGCACGCGCTCACGGGTAATACCAAGTAGTTCACCAATCTGCTCAAGTGTTTCTTTACGGTCAAAAAGTCCAAAACGACGAGTTATAATTTCGCGTTCACGATCCTGCTCAATAACGCCTAAAATGTCATCAACTGCAGTTTTTAGGTTGACTGACATATCTGGTTGACTTGACTGATCCATCTGACTCTTTTCCTCTCGGCAGGTTTTCGTTGGTATTAGCTATTAAGTTCATTATAAAACAATGTATTTAGAATGTCAAACACATTATTCGATATACATAATTATAGCATAATATAGACGCTTATGGTAAATAGTATTTTTACACTTTATAGT
>CAZVUR010000048.1:0-6152 GCA_964629385.1 uncultured Candidatus Saccharibacteria bacterium
ATATTAAAGAAACCAAAAAGTTCCCAGGTTTTAAAGACATCGTGTTCAAGTGGAGTGATGGAGGCCGCGAAGACTTCCCACGTATGAGCGTGAAGCACCGCCGTGAATTAGTTGGGTTCCAAAATAGCGAAGACGAAATTCAGGTTGACGAAAAAGGTGTAGTCGGTGGCGGCAAACACATCAAACCACGCGAGGTTCACGAAATGATTGAAAAATATGGCGATGACGTAGTGTTCTTTGATGGCCGTAATGAACACGAAGCAAAAATAGGTAAGTTTAAAAATGCCGTTGTTCCAAATACTAATACGTCACGAGATTTTATTGCCGAACTCGAAAGTGATAAATACGACGATATCAAAAATAAAAAAATTATTACCTATTGCACGGGTGGTATTCGCTGCGAAGCTATTAGCGCCATGATGAAGAAACGTGGCTTTAATGACGTATACCAAATTGATGGCGGTATTGTGAAGTACGGCGAAGCGTATGGCGACGATGGTTTATGGGAAGGTAGCCTAAGGGTATTTGATAACCGTATGACGGTGAATTTTAGTGACCATACAAAAACAATTGGCGAATGTACGCATTGTGGTGGCAAAACATCAAACTTCGAAAACTGTGCGCTTGCGGAATGTAACGACCTTGTGCTTATTTGCGAAGATTGTAAGCAAAATCCTGATTTACTGTTCCATACAGCAGAATGTAAAGCCAAGCACGAAGCAAAAGTCAGCGTAACGGCATAACAAGTAATCCTTAACCTATTGGCATATTAAGCCAAAAGGCGCATAGTAGGTAGTGTAACTAGTATTTGCAAGTAAGGAGGCGTTAGTGTTCGAACAAACCGATGCATTCAGCGGTTATTCAGTCAGTAACAAAGGTGAAGCTTTGCAATTTTACGGTGATGTCTTGGGGTGTGACCTAGAGGAAACGAATGAAGGAATCATTCTTCACTTTCCGAATGGCCACACCGTTTTTTTATACGAAAAGTTGGATCACGAGCCGGCTACCTTTACCGTGCTTAATTTTCCTGTAGACGACATTGATACAGCGATTGAGGATTTAGAAATAAAAGGAATTGAAATGCTGATGTATGAAGATCTGCCGGTCGAACAAGACGGTAAAGGTGTGCTAAGAGGCAAGTCGGCAGGCATGGGGCCAGATATCGCATGGTTTAAAGATCCTTCGGGTAATATACTGAGTGTATTAGAGGAATAGCTTTACAAATTAGATATGTGAGGGTAGTATTTAACTAAATGGTTGATTATAGATTACGCATCGACGCAGTGTTTATCGCATTATCGGATTCAACCCGGCGCGATATATTAGAGCGCACGCTGGGCACTGCCCTAACAGTTAACCAAATAGCTAACGATTACGATATGAGCTTGGCAGCCGTATCAAAGCATTTGAAAGTACTTGATGATGCTGGGTTAATTACAAAACGTAAAAATGGCCGTTTTGTGTTTATTTCGGCTCGCCCCGAAGGCCTAATCGAAGCGCGCGATTACATTTCGCAGTATCAATCAGCAAATACAAACGAGGAATAAGCACACCATGTCTTTTCAGGCGTACTTAGATAATATTGAAGCCAAAACTGGCAAAGCACCCGAAGAATTCATACAAATGGCACACGAAAAAGGTCTAGATAAGCCCGGTGTCAAAGCGGGCGAAATCATCACCTGGCTGGCGGAAGATTTTCAGTTGGGTCGCGGCCACGCTATGGCAATCGTGCATATTATTAAAAACGGCGCACAAATCAGCGACAAACATGTTGGTTCTGCTGGTTCGCACCGCGACGAAAGCACTACGCTTAGATTGAAAGGTAATAAATCATGACAATACAAGAATTTATAATGGCCGTAGTAGCAGCGGCACTCATAATGGGCGTGCTCGATTTTTTATGGCTCGGATTTATAGCAAAAAAACTCTACTATGGTGAAATGGGCGATATACTGCTCAAAAAGCCAAACATGACCGCTGCGGTGCTGTTTTATGTAATTTATGTAATAGGCGCAGTGCTATTGGTGGTTGCGCAAAACTGGGAAATGGGTAATATCACGCAAGTGATATGGCAAGGTGCGTTGCTTGGATTTATGGCGTATGCTACTTATGACCTCACCAATCTGGCCACATTAAAAGGGTTTAGTAAAAAAATCGTGGTTATCGACCTTATTTGGGGCACGATTATAACCACCGCAGTGTGTGTTGGAAGCTTTTTGGCAGCCGATTGGTTAATATAATGAAAATAGTTCGTATGAAAGATCAGTATCAAACATACGAATACAGCCTAAATGAGCTAGAAGGAAAAAATTTTGATGCAGAATTCACACCTGACTTAACGCCGCAGCAAATGTTAGAACTTGGCGTGTTTGGCGGTGCTTATTTTGAAGGTGAATATAGCGAATACCCGACTAGTTGGTTTAAGAATGCAAAAGTTAGTAGCTCATACGATAAATCACTTAATTATTTTGCCGTAAGAGCTAGCCAACCGCGCGAAGAATGGCTACGCAAGGGCTGGATTAACGAGCAGGACCCGCGCGGCTGGTTCCAGTGGTATTGCCGGTATTATTTGGGGCGGCGGACTGAAGACGACGCGCGCCAAATCAAACGCTGGAAAAATATGAAACGCCATGTGTCGCAAGTTAAAAGCGCCTGCCAGCCGGGCGATGAATTATGTAGGCCGGTGCAACGCCAGGCGCTGCTACACTGGGCATACGATGGCCGTAAAATATAGGAAGGAATGGGTAATGACAGTAAGTACCGTAGATGAATATATTAATCAATTTGACCATGAAGTAAAACATCGCCTGCTTGAACTACGTAAACTTATAAAAGCCGAATCACCCAATGCAGTAGAGTCGTTTTCGTATGGCTTAGTTGGTTACAAACGTAACGGGCGGCCACTTGTATATTTTGGTGGGTTTAAAAACCACGTTGGCTTTTATGCTACACCCAATGGCCATAAGGCCTTTGCTAAAGATTTTGCAAAATATAAGCAAGGCAAAGGTTCGGTTCAATTTCCACTATCTGAACCATTGCCTCTCGAGTTAGTAAAGCGCGTTGTACAGTACCGTAATGAACACACTAATAACTAAAGGAGTAAAAATATGACAGGGCAAATCGTACCAAACCTATGGTTCAACCTTAACGCCGAAGAAGCGGCGGAATATTACGTAAGCGTATTCGAAAATTCGCGAATCATAAGCAAAGAATATTACCCGAAAGAAGATGAAGCCTTGCTTGATTTTCAAAAAGACTTTGCCGGCAAGGTGCTAACCGTAGAATTTGAATTGAACGGGCAGCGATTTGTTGGTATAAACGGTGGCACGGCATTCACGCTTTCTGAGGCCGTGTCGTTCATGGTGCCGTGCAAAGACCAAGCCGAAATCGACTATTACTGGGAAAAGCTTTCTGCCGTGCCAGAAGCCGAACAATGTGGCTGGTGTAAAGATAAATTTGGTTTAAGCTGGCAAATTATTCCAGCAAATTTTGATGAAAAGCTAAAAGTTCCGGGTAACTACCAAATCATGATGAACCAACACAAAATCGTGATTGCCGAATATAATTAAACTATGAAATACGTAGCGCTGGTTCGTGGCATCAATGTTGGTGGTAATAATCGTGTGCCTAAAGCCGAATTTAAAGAGGTGCTTGAAAGTATAGGGTTTACAGATGTTTTGATTTACCTGAATTCGGGAAATGCAGTATTTTCGGCTGATCATGCACCAAAGGTGAGTGACGTGCAGGCGGCTTTAGAAAAGCATTTTGGCTTTAGTATACCCACGCTTGTACTGCCTGCTAGTAAAGTCAAAGCTATCGCCGCAGCAATTCCTCGTGAGTGGACGAATGACAAGCCGCAACCCGACAAGTCGGGCCAAAAATCTGACGTAATTTACTTGTTTGATGATGTTAATACACCGGATATCTTAGAAAAACTCGGCCACAAAGCCGAAATTGAAAGTATGCTGTATGTAGATGGAGCAGTTATAGCAAATATCACTCGTGCAAACCAGTCTAAAGGCAGTTTGCAAAAGCTCATTGGCACAAAGTTGTACAAAAGTGTTACTATCCGCAATATCAATACCGCTAAAAAACTGGCCGAGCTAGTGGACTAATATTTACTTATTATAGTAAATATGATATAATAAAAATAGTGAGTAATAATAGCTCGTTAGAGCGCGCTACTAGTGAAATAGTATCTTCTAGGCCTCCGGTGGTTGTTTTTGGTATAGGCATCCCTGGGAGTGGCAAGTCTACATTCTTACAGCAGCTTGGAAGAGAGCTGGCTACAGATCCGATTAATGTAGATGGATATAGAAACCGCATGATGGCCACTGGCTGGAGTATTGGTGGTGTTGATAGGTTGAATCATCAAATTGCCACAGATGTTGCTAACCGCATAATGCAGGGCGGAGTAGCATTGATTGATAGTACTAATTGCCACGCTGAATTTAGGCAAAAAGATATTGAATTATATCGGTCACTCGGAGCCCGGACTATTGGAGCTATATTTCTAGATACACCCCTAGATATAGCCATTGCACGTGATGCCGAGCGTCAATCAACAGCGCATGTAGGTGCACAAACTATTAAGTCTATGCATACTGCACTACAAGCTCAGCAACCAACTCAGTCAGAGGGATTTGATTGGGTAATTAAGCAAACGCTTTGAACAATTAATCCAAAGGTGTAAAATTCCTACATGACAGAGATTATTGTAGGAATTGCACCTCAGCCAGATTTTCCAAAAGAAGACTTAAGCCAGATGAATGCTGCAATCTTAGAACTAATGCTCAGCAATCGAAACTTTGTGATTGATGGTCACGCCGCTTCTGAACAAGCATCTTGGGTATTTACGGTTGGCCACCGTGTAATGTCTAAGGTGTCGGGTGAAGTTCTAGGTCACGACAACCGATTTGAAGCGCTTAACCATGGTGCTACGGTGTATGAAGTAATGTCTATGTTCCTAGATGCCGCGCCAACTCGAACAAGTTCAACCTTTTCCGTAGAAACGCAGGCGGCTGCATGGGTGAAAGCCAGCCCTGAGAAATTAATAGATTATCAAGAAGAAGCTTTCGCTACGTTTAGCCAAAATCTACCACGTGCCAAAGAAGTTGTAGCAAGTGCGACTTCGCGTTTTTACCCGCACTTAACCAGCTACGCCATTTTAGGCGCCGCAATGGCGCATCAATTCGAACTTGATACAGCGGCGTAGGAAGCCTAGTCAAAACTGACCAGTCTTAACTTCACCGGCTCGTTTGTAATTGGCCATTATTACGCCACTTGGGGTTACAGTATGCTCTGTCAGTTCAAATGCAGCTGGTATTGTGCCGCTGGCGAACAGTTTTTTACCGCTCCCAAGTGTTACGGGGAAGGTTTTGAGCCACAATTCATCAACCAAATCATTCGCGAGTAATGTTTGAATCATTTGGCCACTGCCATGTACTTGTAAGTCAGGGCCATCGGAATTTTTAAGCTCTTTTACTTCATCTACGGTGCTTATGAATGTGGTGTTTTGCCAATCGCTCGAATCCCTTGTTGTCGACACCACGTATTTCATGCCTGTATTAACCCCCAGCCAGTCGCCGGAGTGCTCTGGCTTTGGCCAGTAGCTTTCAAAAATGTCGAAGGTTTTTCGGCCAAATAGGTAATCAGTTGGTTGCATTTGGCGCTCCATAATCTCGCTGGCGGCTTCATCAAAATAGGGGAAAGTCCAGCCACCATATTTAAAACCGCCAGATGTATCTTCTTCGGGTCCGCCTGACGCCTGCATTACTCCGTCTAGGCTAATAAATGACAAAACGATAATTTTCCTCATACCACGTACCTCCTATGTGTATATTTTACACCCGTAAGATATACTAATAATTATGGAAGACAATAAAAATAAATATCAAATGAAACGTAGACGCTTTGGGTATGGCTGGACACCAGTAACTTGGCAAAGTTGGGTATTTATAGCATTGCAGTTAGTAATTATCTTTGCAGCCATTACATTTTTGCCCCAAAAGCCAGCACAGCCAACAATTGGTGAGCTCGTAAGTTTCTTTGCAATCGTAAGCTCGGTGATAGCGAGTCTAGCCATTTTTAGCCTGAAAACAGGCCCGAAGCCAAAGTGGCGTTGGGGTAGAAAACCTTCCGACAATCCAAGC
>CAZVUR010000049.1:0-6113 GCA_964629385.1 uncultured Candidatus Saccharibacteria bacterium
GCTTATTTTGTTGCAAGACTAAGCAAAATATCGTATTGTGTGGGTAGCTATGAAAATAAAACAAATACTCAACATAGTACTAATTGCGGCCGTAGTAGCTATTGGTATGGTTGCTACTGTTTTTATCTCGCCAAGCGCATTTGCAGACCCGGCGGTTGATAAAGTGAAATGTAAAGACGGCAAAACCGTCGAAGCAACGCCAACGATGAAAGACCCTAAAGACATCCTCGATGACAAAGACTACCAGTATGCCTGCCGGAATCATGATGGCTATAAGCCTGTTGACGAAACAATTAACTGTAAAGATGGTACAAACCAGAATGTTTATAGGTCTGCCGCTGATCCTAAAGATAAATTAACAAATGCGGATCGAAAAGCTGCATGCAAAGAGCATGGCGGCATTAAGGTAGAGGAGACACCCCCGGCTGACGGCGGCGATGGCGGGTTGAGTAACCCTATTGAGGGCAGCGATTGTGGCGGCGTACAGACGGCGATAATTAAATGTGATGAGAAATATGATAACAAGGGAGACATAGAGACTAACGGTGTATGGGCATTGCTTATGCTAGTCCTAAATATACTTACAGCAGGCGTAGGAATTGTGGCCGTAGGTGGAATCGTGTACGGTGCAATACTATATACAACAGCTGAAGATAAAGCCGACCAAGTAAAGAAAGCCACCGATATCATTACCAATGTTGTAATAGGTTTGATTGCCTTCGCACTAATGTGGGCACTACTAAACTTCATTGTGCCAGGAGGAGTATTTAACTAACATGAAAAACTTTTTGCTGAGTATTGGCGTAATTGGCTTATTGGTTGGCGCAATCGTTCCTGCTATTAGCGCGAATACCACGTACGCTGTTGCTCGTTTTGGGGATGATGACGATAAAAAAAATGAAAAGTGTTCGGCCGCATTCCTTACCTTCCCGGCGTGGTACCGTGGATTACCCCGCGAAGGCTGCGATATCAAACCGCCCGCAAATGGCAATAGCACCACCCTGACCGGGTTTATTTTCACGATTGTGGTGAATATTATTGAGATTGGTTTACAACTTGTAGCCTACGCTGCCGTAGGGTATGTGATTTACGGTGGCTTTAAGTACCTTACTGCCGCCGGTGACCCAAGCCGCATTACGGCCGGGCGCAAAATTATCACGAACGCCCTGATTGGATTAGTGTTGTCGTTTATGTCGATTGCAATTGTTAACTTGATAGCGAATGGGATAGGCTAAGTATATGAAAAATCTTCTTTATTTCGCTGTTACAAAAATCAACTCCGGCGATGTTGGAGTTCCAAAAGTCGAAGCCGATACGGCGATTACTGGTATCTTGAATACGGTATATTTTGCGGCAGGCATTGTGGCGGTTGTCGTTATTATTATTAGTGGGTTCTTTTACGTGCTGTCGAACGGTGACGCAGCAAAGGTAAAACGCGCCAAAGATGGTATATTATATTCGGTTGTGGGACTCGTTATTGTAATGACTGCATTTTTAATAACTAACTTTGTAATAGGACGGTTCTAACTATATGACAATAGAAAAATTCAAACGATTCGTACTGCTTGTAGCATTGCTGCTCGGGGTTGTGGCGCTTCCCACTGCGCCGGTTAATGCAATCAACGTGATTAAAGATAAAACAGTGTGTACTGCAGGCACTCAGAAAACGAGTGTATGTGCCGATAAAGATGAAACGATTAATGACACCGTTAGTACGCTCGTAAATGTACTGCTGTTTGCAATTGGTATTGTGTCGGTCATCATGATTATTGTAGGTGGCCTGCGCTACGTCACAAGTAATGGCGATGCATCCAAGGTAACAGCCGCCAAGAATACAGTGTTATATTCGGTGATTGGGTTGGTAGTCGCGCTGCTTGCCTTTGCGATTGTTAATTTTGTAGTGGCACAATTTGGGTAAGGAGAAGATATGAAACATCTTAATAAAATTATTCTAGCGCTGGGTATCCCTTTTTTTGTAGGATTAGCTGGCCTTACGATTATGCCGCAAGTTGTGCATGCTTCCCCCAAGAGTGAGGTCACGAAAGGAATCACTGCAGCAAATGGTGGCAATGAATGTGATGATGACAGTTGTACTACGCTTGAAGGTACAGTCAAAACTATTACAGACGTATTGTTATTTATCGTTGGCGCCGTTGCCGTGATTATGATTATTATTGGCGGTATTCGCTACGTTACAAGTAACGGCGACGGTAACCAAGTAACGGCTGCTAAAAACACGATTCTTTATTCTGTGATTGGTCTTGTTGTTGCTTTGCTGGCATATGCAATTGTAAATTTCGTATTAAATCAGTTCGCAAAATAAAGGAGATGGATATGAATAAATTAAAAGCAATGATCGCTAGTATGCTGCTTGTTCCCGTCCTGGGGTTCGGTGTGGCGGCAAGCTTGCCAGCTAGTGTAAGTGCAGCTAGCTGTGTTGATAACAATGGCAAAGTGTCTGTGCGTAGTGGCGCAGACTGTGCTAAATCAGATAGCCAAAAGAAGAACATAGGTGTTGTTATAAAAGACATAACGAATGTGCTGCTGTTTATTATTGGTGCGGTAGCCGTCATCATGATTATCGTTGGCGGACTCCGCTACGTTACAAGTAACGGCGATTCAAACCAGGTAACAGCCGCCAAGAATACAATTTTGTACGGCGTAATTGGAGTAATTATTGCCTTGCTTGCCTACGCCATTGTAAACTTTGTAATCAGTTCATTCTCAACTAATAATGATACAGTTGCGCCTGCTGATGCTTCTGAAACCGAATAAGATGCGCAGCCCCTTAACATTCGGGGTCACATCTGCTATAACTAACACTAAGAACATTCAGAAAGGAATAAGAATGAAAAAAATAATTACCAATTCACTGAAAGGTTTGCTACTTGTTCCAGCACTGGCTTTTGTGCTAGGATTTGCAAGCTTGCCGATGACTCAATCGGCTTCAGCTACTGATCAAACTTCTACTACACCTACTATCAAGGATGGAGCGCAATCTGCTCAAGGGAACGGACAAAGTAGTTGTTTGTTCTCAGACGATCAATGTCAGGGTTCAGAGTCTGCTCCGGTATTCAAAACTATTACGAACGTGCTGCTATTCATCGTTGGAGCAATTTCAGTAATTATGCTTATTATCGGTGGTATCCGCTACACTGTATCTGGTGGTGACAGTACTGCCGTAACTAGTGCGAAGAACACGATTCTTTATGCCGTTATCGGTATTATCGTTTCACTACTTGCCTTCGCAGTTGTAAACTTTGTTATTGGAAGCTTCATGACACCATAACGCCGCAGGCGGAACGGCATAGATGCTAGTACATAGCGCGACATAACCAATTAAATAATACCGCCCCTTGAAGCGGTATTATTTAATCTGCAAGTGTGTATTATATAAACTATAAAACCGCCCAGGTATACTAGGCGGCTCTTTAGTTTGGAACTAGCGAGACTAGTTGATAGTAATCTTCTTTGCAGTTTCCATCTTGATCTTGTTGAAGCTGATAGTTAGCACGCCGTCTTTTAGCATAGCTTCTACTTCATCTTCTTTTACGGCAACCGGCAAGGCTACAGTACGGCTGAATTCACCCCAGTAGCACTCTTGAATGTGCCAGTTGGTCGCATCGGTGTCATCGCCGCTTGAAAGCGTACCGCTAATTGTAAGGATGCCGTCAGAAATACTAACGTCAAGATCTTCTTTGTTCACACCGGCAGTACGTGCTTTAACAACCAACTTTTCGTCGGTTTCGTACACGTCAACTGCGAGCTGACCTGGAAAATCTTCTTCCCCTTCGTCCCAATTGTCGTCAGCCGCTGGCTGCGCTTGGGGTGCCATTTGAGTTTCGTCTTGCTGTGACAGCTCATCGTCGTTCAAAAACGCTGCGGCGAGTTCGTCTTCGATAAGCAAGTCATCGTTTTGTTTACGAGCCATTGATTTCCTCCACTTTTACCTCTGGCAGTATTGACAGATAGTCCCCTTCAGTATAACCAATGCATATTGTATAATCAACGCCTAAGAGGCATTAAACGTAAAAAGCACAATGATAGACAGACTGCTCGAATTTGTTGCTCCCCACCACTGTTTTGGATGCGGTAAAATAGGCACTGTATTATGCGTAAATTGTAAATATAACATCGTTGACGAGGCATTTTCTGGCTGTATTGTATGTACTCGTCCGTCGTTTGCTGGCATATGTAATCGGTGCAAAACAACCTATGACAAAGCCTGGTGCGTGGGTGATCGGGAGGGGGTGCTCGAGCGACTTATTAATGCGTACAAGTTCGACAGAGTAAGGCGAGCATCGGCCACACTAGGAGCACTGCTTGATGAAACGTTGCCAGTGTTGCCAGCCCACACTGTTGTAGTGCCGGTGCCAACTGTAAGAAGCCATATACGTGTGCGAGGGTATGACCACGCTTACTTAGTAGCGCGTGAATTTGCGAAGCGACGAAAGCTTCGCTTGAAGCCGCATGTTTCGCGTTCGGCTAGCACTAGCCAACGCGGACTTAATAAACCTGAGCGTATGAAAGAAGCAAAACTGGCATTTTACTGTTCGGATAAACTTGATGCAACTACTCCCTATCTCGTAGTAGATGATGTAGTAACGACGAACGCAACGCTGCGCTATGCGGCGGGTGTATTACACGATGCCGGTGCCACGACAATATGGGCTGCCGTAATTGCACGGCAACCTCTCGACAAACAGGGGTAATATTGATAGAATTGTTTGAGTTGGAGAGGTGACCGAGTGGTTTAAGGTACTTGTCTTGAAAACAAGCGTGGGGCAACTCACCGCGAGTTCGAATCTCGCCCTCTCCGCCAAATTAAAAATACGACCATCTGGCCGTATTTTTAATTTACTTGTGCTAAATTCGAACTCGCGGGCATTGCGAAGCAATGCATACCGCGAGTTCGGTGAAATGAGTGAAGTGAAAAAGTGTTTACATTTTTTCACGAACGAATGGAGAAGCAATCTTTGATTGCGCTATCTCGCCCTCTCCTCTACGAAATAGTGCGCCCCTTTGCGGACGCACTTTTTTCGGTGCAATTAATTTACTTGTTTACTGATGAATCAAAATTAAGAATTTTCCACTCATCATTTTCTTGGACGAGGTTTATGGTGATGGTGTATGTGCCATCACTGCCTTTTACCTCATATGCCACTTTCGCTGTTGGATCTGAGCCGGTATTAGTGTTGATTTCTCGAGAAGTCTGAGTGGCGGTTTCATCCAGCACTGACGACATTCTTGAAACAATCGCGTTAAAATCACTCTCTGTTACTGTTTTTTTAGCTTCACTTGAGAACATCTGGTAAGCAGATGACCCTTGATTTGCTAATATATCGTTCATGAATTTATCACTTACCGTAACGGCTCCTGAAGTAGCCGAAAAGACCAGCATGATAATAAGGGCGACAAAGATTATAATACCGATAACCACACCGATAAGAATCTTTAACCACAGTGCCATCTTTTTCTTTTTAGGAGGCTGTGAAACGTCGGCCGCGTTTGTTGCTGGCGCTACAGTCTCGGTGTCTACTTTATTAGTGTCTTCCATAGATACCCCCTTCGATGTGCACACATCTACTCTTACAATACTCCTATTTGAGACACTTGCCAAATACCCGAAACATCAGCGTGAGCGAGCTACTATTTTACGAGAATAAGAGAAGGTAATAGCCTATGACTAGACGTTCGTGCCACCGGTTCCAGGCGAGCTGAAGCTGGTGAGTACAAAGTTTACGATGGCATAGGCGAGCAGGGCTACGATTACACCAACAATGGCATATAAAATCGTATTTTTGGCGGCAGTAACGGCTGTGGAGTTACCGCCCGAAAGAACGTAACGGATACCACCGATAATGATCATAATCACCGAAATAGCTCCAAGAATAAACAACAATACGTTGGTAATTGTTTGGAATATACCTGTTTGGCCAAACAAATCAGTAGATTGCCCTGTGCCCTTGGCAGACTCTGCTCCTGCCTCAATTGGAGTATCTGCAGCGCCTACAAGTGGAGCTAATGCGACGGTAAATACAAAGGCGGCAAGAACAACAGGCGGCAAGAGTGTGCGAATAACGTTTTTTACCATGAAACTCCTTTACTTACTT
>CAZVUR010000050.1:0-5774 GCA_964629385.1 uncultured Candidatus Saccharibacteria bacterium
TCTAGTAGCACAAGCCAAACATAAAACGCCTTCTACTCGGCTTGTAGGCGGTAGAAGGTGAGATTCAGGTTTCCATACCTACGATTGTCCACCACAACAACTCCGGTTTTGGAAGGAACCTCACCCTTACCTGGATGTGATAATACCATAAGCGCGCCAGGCTTGAGAAGCCCAAATAGCCGTGTAACTGTGGAAAACTGCGGATCATGGTATGGTGGATCGGCAAATATAATATCAAAGTGTTCGTTCTCACTAGTGTTAAGCCAATTGGAAACTGTCGTTTTGATTACTATGGCATTTTCGATAGCAAGTGCATCAATATTTTTTTGAATAATCTTCGCAGCAATACGATCTTTTTCTATAAATACAACTTCATCAGCACCGCGACTCATTGCTTCTATGCCTATACTGCCGGATCCAGCAAAGGCGTCAAGCACGCGGGCGCCGGGTAGTTCCGCAGTAATACTGTTAAACAGAGCGTTTCGTACTCGCTCGCTCATGGCATGCGTACTGCTCCTGCCAGGCGCATCAATCGTCCTGCCACCATATTTACCAGAAATAATGCGGATATTCATGAGATTACTTCCTTGCTGGCAATACTATATGCCTCGAGCCAGGCTAATTCTACAGCGTGAATTATAGTGGGTATAAGCGTTTTTGTGGTTTGGCGCGCCAATGTAGTGGTCCAGCCGTCACGTTTAAAACGCGTATACATACCGAGGTCATTAATAGCTAAAATCATGTCAGTATACAATGCTTCAAATCCTCGGGTGGCAAGATCATTAACTTCCTTATCTGTTGCAGCCGCTACTTTAAACGATAATGGTTTCGCTGCCGTAGCCACGCCTGCTTCAAACAGCGTGTGAGTTGTCATGATTCCTTTTGCACCCCAGTAACTCCAGTTGTTTTTAATAAACTGCCGTTTCGATCCATTGCCGGCCATGACAATCTTTCCTCTCACTTTTTTACCTCGATCATCCGTGGGTCGAAGGCCTTCTAGTTGCTCTTCTAACGGCTCGTGATGAGCTGGCGTAAGGCCATCTGTAACGGCATGAGCCAGCCAGGCAGCTTCGAACGCTGCTCGCATGGTATCACGTGCATTAAGAGCGACCGCTAAATTATGCTGATGGTCACGTATGTCAACTAAAAGCGGCGAACGCGTATCAATATTTGCAGGGTTAATAAAATGCCATGGTTCATCACGGCCTGGGCTTTTAAGCTTAATGCCGTCAGGCCCGCGGCTGCCTTCAAAGTGCAAAATATCACGGATGCCAGGAAAATCGAGCGTGCTGATATGCCGCTCAAAATGCCGCCGAGCGACACGATCGATTTTTTGATGTGTTCCAATCACACGGCCTGTCCGTTTTTGCCGCGGAATTGGCCCGAAGGCATACATGTGACAAATTCCTGCTTATTAATTTAATGTTGTGAGGCGCTGATAACGCTCCACATCATGAGCTAACTGCTTGTATTGTAGCAAATCCTCGCCGGATTTTATGAAGTCAATGGCCGCCGTTTGTGCCCGTTTGATTAACTGCGTATCGCCCAGGGTAGCAACTTGCAAATTCAAGGCGCCATGCTGAGCGCGGCCATAAATCTCACCGGGGCCGCGTAGTTTCATGTCGACCTCCGCGAGGTAAAACCCGTCGTTTGATTTCTCAATTTCCCGAAGTCGCTGCGACGGCTTCTTTGTGTCAGAGGTAAGCAGGTAGCAGTAGCTCTGATGCGACGACCGGCCTACCCGACCACGTAGCTGGTGCAGCTGACTCAAACCATATTGCTCTGCGTCTTCTATAAGCATCACTGTAGCGTTTGGTACGTCTACGCCCACCTCAACTACGGTTGTACTTACAAGGATATCAATCTCTTTGTTTAAGAAATTCTGCATTACATGGTCTTTATCAGCCGGCTTCATACGTCCATGCAATAAGCCAATTTTACGGTGGCCAAATATCGAGTTTTGCAGTTTCTTGAATTCAGCCTCAACACTTTTTGCTTCATTCGCCGGATTGTCATCAATCAAACGACAGATAACATACGCCTGCCTACCTTCCGCGATTTGAGCATCTATCGCCTGGTAAAGTTGGTTACGACTGACTGGCGACCAAATCTTGGTAATGATAGGCAAGCGATTGGCCGGTTTTTGTTTAATAATGGAGATATCTAGCTCTCCATATACAGTAAGCGCAAGGCTACGTGGTATAGGCGTGGCTGTCATCGTAAGTAAATGCGGCATACGCTCCGACTTATCCAGTAGCTTTTGGCGTTGGTTTACACCAAAGCGATGCTGCTCGTCTATTACGACTAACCCTAATTTATGAAATTGGACTGTAGGTTCAAGCAGTGCATGCGTACCCACTATTACATGCGCATTTCCATTCTTTATATTTTCAAGGAGCGGCTTTCGTTTTGCAGTTGACACACTACCGGCAAGAAAAGAAACGTTGACGCCGTATGGCTCAAGTAAATTCGCCAGGGTTTTAGCGTGCTGAGAAGCTAAGATTTCAGTCGGAGCCAAGATTGCCACCTGATAACCCGCAGCAACCGCCTGACGGGCTGCTATGCCCGCTACAACTGTCTTACCAGCACCCACGTCACCTTGCAGCATACGGTTCATTGGTTGTTCTTTTTCTAGGTCTTGCAGAATTTCCCAGGCTGACTGTTTTTGACCCGGAGTTAGCGCAAATGGTAAAGAATCGACAAATTGTTTTACCACAGATTGGCTAAAAGCAATTTTCCAGCCAGTAAGCTCGGCGTTCTGTTGCTTATTACGCTGGGAAGCAAGTAATAACTGGAATAGTTCCTCGAATGCCAACCGTTCTTTGGCTCTTGATATATCGTCTGCATTTTCAGGAAAATGCATGCCAGTTAATGCATCAGCAAGTGAAATGATTTTTTGCTTTTTAACTACACTTGCCGGTAGCGTATCGGGCAACATTGTAATTAATGGCTTGAGTTCAGCCAAGATTTTACGCACCAGTTGGCTTTTAAGGCCCTTAATGCTTCGATAAATCGGTAGTACACGGTCGGTTTGTACCGGCAAGTCACTCATCTTTTCGGCACTCGGATTTGTTAATTGGTACTTGTTATACGAAAACTCAAAATCACCCGAAAAGAAAAACTCCTGTTTCGAATCGTTTAATTGCGTTGCTCTGTACGCTTGGTTGAACCATACCGCTTGCACTTTACCAGTTTCATCAACCAGGACGGCGGTGGTAACTTTCATACCGCGGCGAACATTTTTGGTAATAACCGATTCACACCGGGCTTTAATGGTTCGCTTACCCGGAGTTAAGTCGGCAATTTTTGACACTTCCGAAAAATCTTCGTGCTTACGCGGTAAAAAGTAAATCAAATCCTGAACCGTACTTAGTCCACTCAGGCTAAACTGCTCAGCAGTTTTCGGTCCCACACCTTTTATACTCGAGAGTGGAGTTTGTAAGTTCATTTTTCTTAGGAGACGCCCAAGATTCCCTCAAGAGCATACGCTGTCGACTCCCAGCCCTCAACAGCAATACTGTCAATCCCCATATTCTTAACCGGAAAATCATTCCCTCCCTCATCTAGCTTGTCGCCAAAGAAAAGAATCTCATCTTTACTGATATCTATTGCTTCAATAAGCTTCGTCATACCGTATGCCTTATCAACACCAGGAAGTGTAATATCGGTACTTGTGGTGCCGCCAATCCTTACCTCGACGTCGGGTACTAATTCTGCCACCCTATCACGATAGAGTGGACGTATGTCTTTGTACTTTTCTGCCCATTCATACTTATCTTCAGGTGTTGCCTGTTGGCCTAGTGCCGACATTGTAATCTGACTAAATCGATCCTCAATAATCTCACCAGCTGGATTCTCACACCAAATCCCCATATCTTTAGCAACAGTCTCAAGTGCATTTATAATACGCTTCTTTTGATCTGGAGTGAGATCGTTTGCATACTGCATTACCCATTTATGCTCAAGTTCATCATAACGATAATAACGGGTGCCACACGTTGGCATGAGGTGAAGCCTATTTAATAAATGCTCTGGTACATCTAATCTATCTACTACTTGTTTATGGAATTGCTCAATATTTCCACCAGAAATAATGCAGATTTCATATTTTGTAAGAAGTCTGCCAAGTATTTCACTCATGCGGTCGGTTATTGGTGATTTTGTTATAGCTAAGGTGTCGTCTAGGTCAAATGCGATCAGTTTCTTCATAGCTACATTGTATCAAATGTTAGCGAACCAGCACGAATCCGTTCTTGCCTTTCTTAACTAAGGAAGGAGCTTGAACATCAACTGATTCGGCAATCTTCTCACCGTTCACGCTTACGGCATTATTTTGTATTAGCTTGCGTGCCTCGCCGTTGCTACTTGCTAAGTTACTTGCCACCAATATATCCACAGCATCGCCGGGTTGGGCAGCAGGAATTTCTTTAGCTAACTCATCTAGGTCCGAAGCATTCAATTCATTCAATTCAATAGAGCCGAACAGTACGCCGGTTACCTTCTCAACCGATTCTCGGCGTTCGCGGCCATGAATTAGTTCAGTAACTTCGCGAGCTAAAGTTTTTTGCAATAAACGAGCGCCTGGGTTTTCACGGTGATTTTCTATCACACCTTCAATCGTTTCACGGTCTAGTAACGTATAGATCTTAATCAAGTCTTCAGCAGTATCGTCATCGATATTCAACCAAAATTGATAGAACTTGTAGGGGCTGGTTTTATTACCGTCAAGCCAAATGGCTCCACCTTCAGATTTGCCAAACTTCACACCTGTCTGCTTATTTACTACTAACGGTGCCGTGAACACATGTGCTTCAGCACCTTCAAGTCGACGAATCAACTGTACGCCGCTGATTGAGTTGCCCCACTGGTCCGCACCCGCTACTTGTAAGGTTGCGCCTTTGGTACGAAACAAATGCAAAAAGTCGTAGCCTTGAATAAGGCTGTAGCTGAACTCAGCATAACTAATACCTTCACCACCCTGACCAATACGATTTTGCACGAAGTCCCGATCAAGCATCTGCGTCATGCTTGCGTGCTTGCCAACATCGCGCAAAAAGTCTAGGTAGTTTATCTGCTTAAACCAGTCGTAGTTATCCACGATATCAAATGTTTGGCCAGCAAAAATAGTTTTATATTGACTTGCAATTGCGTCTTTATTCCTAGCGATTTCATCAAGTGTTTTAAGATCTCTCTCTTGTTTTTTACCATCAGGATCCCCAATCATGCCAGTAGCACCACCTACCAATAAAATGGCTTTATGTCCGTATTGCATAAAGTGACGGATCATCATGGCAGGCGCCAAATTACCAATAGTCATGGAGTCGGCAGATGGATCAACCCCCCAATAAAATGTACGAGGCTCATTTATATCACTAATATCAGCCAGTGTCGTCTGGTTAACAAATCCGCGCCAAGTCAGTTCTTCGGCAAGTGTCATGGTGATTCCTTGATTTATGGTTCTTATCTTACTGTAAGTATAACGAAAATTCGGCTGTTGCAACAAACATTAGTGCTATAATAGGCACATATATCTGTTTTAGTACAAAGATAAGAGACTGTAGTAAGGGAACATGGCTAAAGGTAAAAAGAAGTCCAACCGTAGTTTGAATGTGTATGCGAATTTATCGCACAAACGTAAAACAAAGAAGGATCACGCCGCTCGCAGGAAGGCTGAGTATTTAGCAACCCTACCTAAACACCCGGTTAAACGGGCGCTATACCGCTCGCATCCTAAACGCATTGCTAAATATTGGACCAGCAAAGAAGGCCTATTT
>CAZVUR010000051.1:0-5758 GCA_964629385.1 uncultured Candidatus Saccharibacteria bacterium
AAAGAATAGCCCGTTATGAGTAACGGACCATTCACCTTAATTGGAAGCTCATTTGATGGAGCAGTTTCTATTTGCGCACTAGCGGGACGCATTAACGTACATGTAATGCATATGAGCGCTATAATTCCCCACCCCAGCCACTTCATGGTGTGTAGTATGCTCTAAATGTTGTAGGTATGTCAATGCTTTTATACAGTAATATCAGCGTTCGTATGAACGTTCACCACATCATCAACATCATCAAGAGCGTCGAGCACCTTCATTACTTTGTCGGCCGTTTCTTGATCGCTTATTTCAACTGGATTATTTGCAATATACTGAAGCTCGGCATCTTCCACTTTTAGGCCAGCATCTACCAACGATTTTCGTACGCTCATCAAATCCTTTTGGTCGGTATATACAATAATTTCGCCATCTTCTTCCGCCGCGTCTTCGGCACCGGCATCTAAAATCGTCAGTAAGGCGTCTTCACCAGTTGCTGCAACCCGGATAACTCCTTTACGACTGAACTGGAACATCACGCTACCGGCATCAGCCACACGGCCACCATTTTTTACTAAAGCCGTTTTAACTTCAGGCAGGGTTCGGTTGCGGTTATCGGTGGCGGTTTCAATAATTATGCCGATTCCGCCCGGGCCATACCCCTCATAGGTAATTTCTTCTAAGGCTGCGGCATTTTTATCAGCCACGCGGTCGATCGAACGCTGTATGTTATCTTTTGGCATATTTGCCTGGCGCGCTTTTTCAATCGCCATAGCAAGTGCCGGATTCATATCAGGATCAGTACCGCCCCGTGCTGCAATTGCGATCTGGTTCCCGATGCGTGTGAATACGGCGCCACGTTTTGCGTCGTTCGCGCCTTTATCGCGCTTAATCTTAGACCATTTGCTGTGTCCTGACATAAAGAAAACTCCGTGTTACATTCGGTATACTTTCCTCAATTATAACAGAGGTAGGTTATATACGTCTAGTTTGCTGCCCCAAGGAGCAGCGTGAGGTCTGAAAATCCCCATCCGCTATATGTAGGCGAGCTGACCGTTTCTTGCTTTGTTCCTAAAATATAGCTGTCGGCAACTGGGGTCGATGTATAGGTTGTCGCTCCCGTTTTTGTATAGCCTGCAGCATATCGATAAACATAGCTGCCTGAATTTGTAGGGTCAGCCGGAATAGAGCCTATGTAGGATGGGACCAAATCATCGGCAAGACAGGCTGCCGCAGTTCCTGATGAAAGAGCAGGTGGCGTATTCACTCCTGTTGAGGCACATTTTGGGTACCCGCCATTATCCGCATGATACAGTTCAAGTGCCTTCTGTATATTCACCAATTCTGCCGTTCGCTCTGTATCTCTAGCTCGCTGCTGAATGCCGTTATAGGCAACAATCGTAATTGCCGCGAGAATGGCGATTACCACAATAACAATTAGAAGTTCAACGATTGTGAAGCCCTTTGAATACCGCATATGTTAATAGAATACCATCACCAGGCGACTAAGGACCAGCAATATACACGTAACATCGTGTCATATTAGCGCGGGGTGTTGTTGTTGTGGTAAGTGTATTATATGGGGCAGTCGTGTCGGTTACATAAGTATTTGCACCTGTTTGATTAACTATATTTGGCACTCCGCATTCTTGATTCGTTCCATCAAGCGAATACAATAATAAAAGAACTGCAGGGGGAGTCGCCCCGTCTATTGTACGACCCGTTGCATAGCTGTACGTAAGGTCTGTAAAAGCTTGATCAGTCGGTAGGTTTCCGTATTTTTGTAAGTTCGTATCCATAGTGGAGCTTCTTCCACTACATACGCCGGTTATCACTTGGAGACAGGTTGAGGTTGTTAAAGGATACGAACTCTCTCCGTTAATATATAGGTTAATGAGTTTCACGTATGAATTAACGGCACTAATTGTTGCGGTGTTCCGTGAGCGTGTCTGTATGGCATTATATGCCACAATTGTAATTGCAGCTAAAATAGCAATTACTACGATTACAATAAGTAGTTCCACAATCGTAAAGGCTCTTTGTTTCTGGTTTAATGTGTTTCTCATACCTACACTACATATTCCTAGCTAGGTAGTGCCACTATGCATTGTGTCAGCGGCCCCTCGTTAACTTGCTGTGATACTTTCATTCCGCATTCTGCATTATTGCCTTTAACGTAATAGGCTACTAGCGGCGCAGTAGTTGCATATACCGTACCTGATGCTATGTACCACACCCCGCCCCTAAACTGATTTACTACAACAACATTAATTAACTGTGGGGTGATATCTGGCTTTGATGGCACAAATTCGGTGAGATTGGAATCTACCGTTGCATTTACACTCATGACAGGGCTTGTGCCATCAGCATTCGTAGCCCAACACGCATTATTAGGATACCCCTTTCCTAGGCACGAGTTGCTCGCCGGGTAGCTTCCGCTTACCGTGCTATAAGAAGCGAGCGCTTTATAATACTGATTTGCGACAGAAAACATCTTAGAATTATACGCTCTTGTTTGAATGCCGTTATACGAAACTATTGTGATTGCCGCTAAAATCGCAATCACTACAATCACGATTAAAAGTTCGACGATTGTAAAACCGCTTGTGGTTTTATTCATGAACTCATCTTAGCATCCTTACAGATGCCATTCAATTACTGAGTAATCCAGAGTAACCAGTTGTTTTCAGTTAAGTACCAACCGAACGAATAATAATATATACCTCCGTCAAATCCACTATTGCAATTCGCTTGAGCCGTACCAGAAGTAGTCGACGAATTACCAGAATCACTTCTATATATGAATGTGGTACCTGTTTTGCTTTTAGCAGCTACCGCATACGCTGGTACGCCAGACTTCAGACCCTCGCAGTACCACAAATTATCTTGAGTAAGCAGATAGGCAGACTTAGTTGGAGAAAAACTCACACCTTGAAAATATCGTCCGCTTCCATTTGTACGTGAACCAGCTGGCGGTACACCGTCAACCTCTACTTCCCGTAATTTAATTTTTTTGACTAATGCATTCACATCAGATTGTATGGCGCTATCATATGCACGATTTTGAATCCCGTTATACGCCACAATAGTAATTGCCGCCAAGATGGCAATAACAACAATTACGATAAGAAGTTCGACGATTGTAAAGCCTCTATTACTACTCATTGCAATGTATCTAGAGCGTCCAGGCCGCCCAATCACCGGCACCATTATTTGATTTGCCCATAAACCCTGTTGTATCTGTAGGATAAGTTAAACCGATAACATTACATACCGTTGGCATATTGATGGCCACGTTACCAAGGTTGCCTTTGCCGTTCGAAGATGCATAAAAGAGATTACCCGATTTTGAGCGCCCGGCAAATACATAGTTCGTATTAGTGCTCGTTTGTGTACAGTAATAGAGATTAAAGTAGCTCGTATTATACGCCGTTTGGGTAGCACGCACACCCAATGTTGCTGCTTCTGTTGCATTTGCTGGATATCTACTATTGTCCACATTAAATAACTCTGCCTTTTTGGAATAATTGGCTAGATCGGCCTGAATAGCAGCGTCATTTGTCCTATTTTGTATTCCGTTATACGCCACAATCGTAATCGCCGCCAAGATGGCAATTACAACGATCACAATAAGAAGTTCAACAATAGTGAAACCGCTTGTGGTTTTATGCATGCTTTTATTTAACCATATGCAAGCCTGCTATAAAATATCATTCCACCAAACTCGTACCGGCCAGCGAGAGCTTTGTGCGGTACCACATATAAACGCACGCTGCAGCTATAGCAACAAACATGCAGCCAGCGATAAGTAAGGATATTTCAACTGACTGTATGGCCCATGGTAAGTTCCCTATGTACGTTATCGTCATTGTCATGTAGGTAAGTAGCAGCTCTGCTGGCAAAGCAATAATTTGACCGACTGGACCCTCAAAAACTAATCCTCCGATTCCGGCAATAAATGTTAGTAGCATAGCTAGCGGGACAAAGGGTAGTATAAGCAGATTTGCAATTGGCGCAACAATACTAAATTGTCCAAATACCAACAAAAGAATGGGTAAGGTACATGCGGTAGCAGATAACGTTTCGATTAAAATTCGCTGCAGCGGTCGCTCGGTTTTATCACCAAAGAAATAGGCCTGGGATAAAGGCGCAAGAATCATAACGCCCGCAAACGCAGCAAAACTAAGCTGCCAGCCGATATCTCCCCAGGCATATGATGGTTGAATAAGAAGCGTAATAGCCATTGCAAACGGCAAAAGCATCAGCGGATGGAATCGCCTGCCATAATACCACGCTACCAAACTTAACCCGGCAACCAACCCTGCCCGGCTCATACTTGGGCTCATTCCAGTAATCGCTATAAACCCAACAATCATACTTGCTGCTGAAATAAATGCCAGGTACTTCGATATTTTTTCAAAAAGCCGCCTGGCCAAACGAACTAAAATAGTTAAATTGTACCCACTTGCTACAACTACATGTGTTAAGCCTGCCGCTACAAGTGCCGCGTCTAGTTCAGCTGGCAACCCACGACGTTGGCCAACTAAATAACCTAGCCCCAAGCTTGCCTGAGGTTCACTAATTACATTCTGTACCCCGCCCGCAAACCAGTTGCGAATAGTAAGCGCGATGTCTGGCGGTGATGGTGGCTGTACGGCTATTATTTGTGCCGAATAGGCACTGGCATTAAAACTTCCAAACCCAGGACTTAGCTTTGCCTGTGCTGTAACATAGTCGCTTCTTGCGATACTCTTATCGGTTTTACTCGTCAGCCAAACAGTACCAGATGCTGTACTTTGGTTAATGCGTGATACAGCCAGGCGTACTACCGTTTGACCCCGAGCATTTAGCTCTACATCTTCCTTTACTACTCCATGCAGTGTAACTGTCTTACCGCGGAACGTTTCATATATTGATACCTCCTGCAGGGCACCATAGCCTCGCCACAGTCCAACTACTAACCCACCGGTTACCGCAAAACAAATGTACATGGCGCGCGATTTCCATATGCTTATCACAATCAAGACAATTCCAGTAAAAAGCCAGGCAACGGATGCATATTGCCCCAGTGGCGCAATATTACTAAGCACTATGCCAGCAACAATACCAACACTGGCAGCAGCTATATGCCAAGAACTATGTACACGGCGCCCACCAAACCATGCAACCATTGTAGTTAGGTCGGTTTACTGCCAGGCTCCAAGAATCAAACCATTGATTGCCATGGTAACCAAGAAAAAGCTGGCGTTAAGCCACCAGAACTTCCAACTTTTGCGTGCATAAAAGGTTGTACCTACCGTTGTGGCCGCAACCAAGCCAAACCAAAGTACCAAACTAGCAACTATTCCTTCGGTAGCATTACTAACCCCAATACTATAAAGTACAGCTGCTAATACAACCGCCTGCACGAATGAGGCGCCCACAACATAAGCAATGGCCCTATTTGCCTCATTTTGTGGCATTTTCATCATATCTACACCACTAAGTTTGGTCCAAAGCTTGCCAAATCCTTTAGGCGAATACCAAAACATACCAACTGCCATATATACTACCCATGCCATGATTACCGCCCAGTAGTTTAGTCCGCTTATATCAATCATTTAGAACCCCCGTTTATACGATGCTTGTATTTTGCACCGCCAAGCGTACGCTGTCAAATAAAAAACACCCCCGGTAGCGACGATTCTAACGAATCAAAGGGATGTTCTTTATTTGGAGGGACCACTGGGGCTTGAACCCAGGACACCCTGCTTAAAAGGCAGGTGCTCTAACCAGC
>CAZVUR010000052.1:0-5715 GCA_964629385.1 uncultured Candidatus Saccharibacteria bacterium
ATCAAGAACAGGCCATTACAACTGTTTACGGCTTTGAGACAGCTCATGGTACTGTTCAAGTCACAGCCAGTCAAGAATCTACTCGTGGTGACGGCGCACTCGAATTAACCGGTGAGCCATTTGTCCGTGAGACCGTTGATTTTACCGCTGTTGCTGACCACCTTTCAATTCACCAGGATGGAACTGTGGCAGGTAGTCAGTTTAATGGTGACTTGTTTTCTAATGCTCAAGCTGTGACTTCTTTCTTGTTATCGGTCTTGCCTGAAGCAATGCAGTTTGACCAGTACGGCATGGTAGAGCTCACCCTTGATGTAGATTTGCCGACGCACGAATCACTTGGTTTTTCTGGGGTAAAAGAGGTAGCAGAATTAGAAGCTGCTGGCGTAATTGTAGAATCGGGGATTCGTACTCCTGGAGGTCAAGCAGCCACAGAAAACGGCATAAATGGCGCTTGGTATCCTGAGATGGTTCGCGACAATGAAACTGGCAGGTTCGTAGTTAAAACTACTGAATCTGGTGAAGTTGCCAATCCTCATGGTAAGTTTGAGCCAGAAGCTAAAATTGCTACCGTTACCAATCCAGAAGCAGCAGCAACTAATAAGGTAAGCGTTGTTATGCGTCGCGATCTTGAATCAGGCCGACCAGTCGTATCGACTGCTTATCCAGGAGAGATTGCGCCGCCGTTCCCAGCTAAGATTACTACCGAAGCCTTTTCTATGGATAGCCTGAACGGTCCACAGGCAGCCTACTGGGATAAGCACGCCTTTGTTAAGTTTGCGTAACTTTCAAGTCGCGTTTCGTTTATCTTTGGAAGACTATAGGGTACCCTTGTTAAAGTTCGTAGGCAAGCACATTTCCGGCTTTACTGACTAAGGTTGGTGAAGTCTTTATTTCCGCCAATAAGCTCTTTTGGTTGCTATAATCCCAGTAGGTTTTAAGTGAGTTAAGGAGTACGTCTAACCGCTCAAGCTTGATCGCTCCTACTCGACCATAAAGCATATACGATATACTTATAGTAATGAAGCAACTCATATCCGTTCGGGCCATCATACGAAACAAAGACAAAACTCTTCTATTAAAACGGGCTACGGGCCGTGAATCTATTTTGGGCAAGTTCGAACTACCGGGTGGTAAGCTAGGGTATGGTGAGCAGCCAGAGGACGCGCTGGCGCGGTATCTAAAAGATGACGCTGGGCTAGGTATCCAATCTTCGCAGTTATATGACGTGGTGACCTATATCGACCATGATGATCGTGATATTCAATATACCTTTATTCTGTACCTTGTCGGTCTTCATAATTCATCAGATAAAATCGTATTGAGTCAAAATTACAGTGAATATACCTGGAAGAACTTAGCGAGTATCAACCAAGAGTTGCTAACAGAATCAGCTAAGCTGCTGTTAGGAATAACACAACAAGAGATAACTTCAACAGATAAAGGCATTGTTGTTAATAGTGGCGTTGAGGAAAATGCAACATACAATACAGACTCGGTTATCATCTACTCAGATGGCGGATCACGGGGCAACCCTGGGCCAAGCGCCAGTGGGTTTGTGATTATGAGTGCAAAACAGGAAGTGATCCACCAAGGCGGAATGTACCTTGGTATTACTACCAATAACCAGGCAGAATATCATGGAGTACGGCTCGGGCTTGAAAAGGCGCTATCGATTGGTGCGCGTGTTGTAGAGTTTAGAGTCGATAGCCTACTAGTAGTTAATCAACTTAACGATATATATACTGTTAAGAACCGCGACTTGTGGCCAATTCATGAGCGAATTAAAGATTTAATTACTCAGTTTGATAAGGTTACATTCCAACATGTGCGCCGGGAGTTTAATCAGCTTGCTGATGGCATGGTTAATAAAATTCTTAATGCTCATGAGGCAGAAGAGGCTAAGAGTAAGGTATAATAAGGGGCGGCAGCTCGGCAGATGGCCGCTGGTAACTTAGGTTACGAGAGGAAAGTCCGGGCAGCGTAGGACAGGGCGGTCGCTAACGGCGACCGGGCGAGAGCCTAGGGAAAGTGCCACAGAAACGAAACCGCCGAGCATATGTTCGGTAAGGGTGAAACGAGTGACCCGAAAGGGTAGAGAGTTCTAGCTGCTTGCAGCGTTAACTCCCTGGGTAAGAGCCCACAGCGACGCATGGTGACATGTGAAGGAGGTAAACCCCGCCTGCTGCAAGGAGAGTTACATAAAAGGGTTGTCCGCCCGTAGCTCGATAACCGCTTGATGTGTCCGGTAACGGGCGTACTAGATAGATGGCCATCCACGACAGAACCCGGCTTACCGCTGGGCTGCACATAGTAAAAGGAGGGGCTCGCCCCTCCGATTACTTTTTTGAAGTAAATCCAAAAAAGTATCTCTACCCCCTGAAGTTTGACTTACTCTTATATTAAAAATACCTCGGATTTTCCAAGGCATTTTTAATTGTAGGTGTAATTATTTTACGCTTTTTACAACTGCAGCAAAAGCTTTCGGCTCTTTCGTAGCAAGTTCAGCCAGAACTTTACGGTCAAGCTCTACATTTGCTTTCTTAAGCCCGCTGATAAGTTGGCCGTAAGTGGTACCGTTCAGGCGAGCGGCTGCGTTAATACGGGTAATCCATAGTGAACGTAGGTCGCGTTTGCGGTTACGACGGTCGCGGTATGCGTACTGAAGAGCACGGATAACACCTTGCTTCGCTAGGCGGAAGCTACGGGTGCGGTTGTGCTGCATGCCTTTGGCAGCTTTTAGAATCTTTTTGTGCTTTGCGCGTGCGGGGACGCCTCGTTTTACTCGCATAGTATTAGACTCCTAACGATCGTTTAACGTTTTTCGCCATCTTACCGGTTACAACCCCAGTCGTATTGATAGCTCGTTTGCGGCTTTTTGATTTCTTGGCCAATAGGTGGCCGCCCGAAGCGCGCAGTCGGGTGATCTTGCCTTTAGCGGTGAGCTTCACTCGCTTGGCAGTACCTTTGTGGGTCTTGAGTTTTGGCACGTTATTTACTCCTTATTGTAATGCTCAAGTTACGACCAGCCATCATAGGTTGTTGTTCTACAACGGCATCATCTTCTAGTAGGGCGATGATTTTATTAATCATGTCGTATCCAAGTTCTTTGTGGGCCATCTCGCGCCCGCGGTAGAAAATCTGAATACGTACTTTATGACCCTCAGCCAAGAATGCACGGATTTTGCGCAACTTAATCTCCAGGTCGCCAGAGCCAATTTTTAGTCCGAACCGCATTTGTTTTAGCTCGGCTTGTTTGCTCTTGGAGCGATTTTTTTGTTGCTCCTTCATCTTCTGGTACTGATATTTGCCCCAGTCGATGATCTTTGCAACAGGTGGATTGGCGTTTGGTGAGATTTCAACCAGATCAACTCCTGCTTGCTCGGCCAATTTCAGTGCTTCGTTTCGGGGGAGGACACCAAGTTGTTCCCCGCTTGACCCGATGACGCGTAGCTCTGGGGCACGAATTGCTTCGTTGATCCGAATTTGCTGTGTGGCTATGTTGAAATCTCCCTTCGGTTGGTCGCTTGTTTTTGAGCGTTTAACTCGTTGATTATTTTATCATAGACTACCCCAAGAGTTCAAGAGGTGAGCGATAAATAGTACATCATCTCTTCGGTTGATTATACGTAAGTACCTTCACTCACGAGACGGTGATGCGGTATTGCAACGCCTCGGCGACATGAGCCGGCGTAATTTCAAGGTTATTGTCGAGATCAGCAATCGTTCGAGCGACACGAATAATTTTAAAATAGCTCCGAGTTGAGAGGTTCAAGCGTTCGGCGGCTTGATCAAGAAGTTGCTTGACAGCAGTATCGAGGTGGATGTTTTTGGCGATTTCTTTGGAGGACAGGCTGCTATTATGTATGTTGTAAGCATAACCACTACTATATCTGTTATGTTGCATCAAAATGGCTTGCTCAATACGTTTTTTGGCTTTCCTATGTTGCTCGTTAGTGCTCTGGGGGTGGTTACCAAGTAACTGTTCATTTTTAACTCGGCCAACTTGCACAACGAGGTCAATTCTATCGAGGAGTGGCCCACTTAAGCGCTGCTGGTACTTTGATATTTGCGTAGGACTGCAGGTACATTCTCGTTTATCGTCACCATAATAGCCACAAGGGCAAGGATTCATGGTTGCCACCAGCATAAAATTAGCAGGGTAGACCGCATGTCCATTGGCACGAGATATTGCTACTGAACGGTCCTCAAGTGGTTGCCGCAGTGACTCAAGGGTAGCCCGTGGATATTCGGGGATTTCGTCCAGGAACAACACGCCATGATGAGCTAAGCTTATATCGCCTGGCTTCGGTGGATTACCGCCCCCGATGAGAGAAATACGGCTTGAAGTATGATGCGGTGACCGAAACGGCCGGGTCGTGATGGCACTTTCTACATTCGTGCCACGAAGGCTATGGAGTTTGGTGACAGCAATTTGCTCATCACTAGTAAGATTGGGGAGCAGGCTGGGTAGTGTGCGTGCCAACATTGTTTTTCCAGCACCCGGTGAGCCTGAAAGAAGTATATTGTGATGCCCGGCTGCAGCAATAATCATGGCCCGCTTGGCCTGATCTTGCCCGAGTACATCATCAAGCACCGGGCCATCCGACTCGTCGGCGCTCGCGTCTACGGCTGTATTACTCTGAAAAAGCGGTAGTGATATTTCCTGTTTTAAATGTAGGAACAGTTCTTTAAGTGTTGCAACTGGTACAATATTTACTCCTTGCACGAGTGCTGCTTGCCGCGCGTTGCTGGCAGGTATAAGAAGCGTGTTGCAGTGTAGGTCTTTAGCAACTTCGGCAATAGAAATAGAACCGCCAATAGGGCGAAGGTGTCCGTCGAGTCCGAGCTCGCCGGCAAATAGCTTATGTTGTACTTCGTGTTGCTGCAGCTGCCCGCTTGCTACAAGAATTGCTATGGCGATGGCTAGGTCGTAGTGGCTGCCATCTTTAGGTAGCTCAGCAGGCGCAAGGTTAATTACAAATTTTTTCGGGGGGAAATCGAGCTGCGAATTGGTAATGGCACTGCGCACGCGCTCTTTTGCTTCGTCTATAGCTTTTGACCCCATGCCAACTATTTGCAAAGAGGGCAGGCCAGCTTTCATGTCGCATTCAACATCGACAGCTACGCCCTCGTACCCAATGGGCGCTGCTGTGACCACGTGAGCGACTTTACCTGCGTTACTCATTACGCTTACGGTAACACAGTTGAATACTACTGTAAATAATGCTACAATGTACAGAGGTACGGGGCTGATATAGCTTTCGACAGATGGACATTAACATACTACTCGGCAAGTCGACGACAGACGTTATCTGTATAATAATTGCAAACCCAATTGCAAAAGCATGGGCTAGCTTGAAGTCAGCAATGGCTCCACAGTTAGCTCCTGCGCTAGCCTAACTTATGTAGGCCATCGCCTCACTCAGGTGACATAGAGTGGCCTGGCGGTGTCATATACATGTCACTTACGCTCACGTAGGGCAGCAACTATATGAGCGGACAAGTTATTGCGCGCGGTGAGTACCTTTGTTTGTTTATTTTGTAGGGTACTAACGCGTTAAAAAATTGAAATAAACTAAGCTTGTAGATGAGCAGTAGGTTACCATTTGGACGCGGGGGCAGTACCCGCCAGCTCCACCAACAAAAGTTCCCGACGGATAGTTCGTCGGGTATTTTTGTTGATACTGCTGGTGGATGATGGCATATAAAAACGAC
>CAZVUR010000053.1:0-5614 GCA_964629385.1 uncultured Candidatus Saccharibacteria bacterium
GCTTTAAGAAAAGCTACTTTATGAGTGCCGCCAAGGTTATAGTTATCAACATTTTGATAAACATGGAGTTTATCTCCGAGCCTCCCGCTCTTTTTGTATTCCAACGCTTTTTCAACTGTGTCGTCAGGACTGCCATTGTCAATAATGGCGATCTCATCTACACGTGCCGCAAGCTTGTCATCAATTTCATCGAGCACACGGGTTATTTGGGGCGCACAACGGTAAGCTGGAATGGCAATAAGAATCTTAGGTTTTGACATGTGCTTATTATAGCAAAAATTTACTTCAACGTATCTGTAGTGAAGTCGACGAGATCTTCGGGTAACTCAAGTTCACTACCAGGTTGTAGCCAGCCCTTTGCGGGCCAAGTAATCAAACGGTTCATCTCTGCTAGAGCTTCTTGTTGATCGCTTGGATTTGATGAATCGAAATCATAGTTGCTCGGCTTACGGTAAGTCGCTTCAAATGGTGTAGCGCTTTGTGCTGATTCATGATCAATCATTGCTGCAAGTCGTCGTAGGGAAGTGGCGTGAGCAACAGCCGTAAGTGCGCCAGTAACTAGCTTCGCGCGACGGATTATAGTTAAGCTGTTGCGAACATTTTCGGCCCCGTTGGTAGCCATAGTCTCGGTAAAAGTAGGCGGGAGAACAATATTCCGTGCACCAGCGTATTGTTCAGCTTCGGTTGCTAAATACTCTGCCTCTGGTATCGTCAAGTCTCCAGAGTCTTTCCCGACACCGCCAGTAATCACACTCCACGAGGCAAGTCCTTGGTGTGCAAGATCTACGTATGCTTCGGCAACTTTAGGGTCCTTGCGACCAAATACAATTGCACCCTCAGCTTCTGTCGGAAGCTCTGGTGCGCTCAAGTAGTCAAATAGCAGATTGTATCTATTTGCCATAATATTATTATAACAAATTTAGTTAATAAAGTCAAGGATGTAGATTAATTACTCGATTACTTTTACGAACGCACTAGTGTTACGGATTTCTGCGCCGTGCTTGAGATAAAAGCGATGAGCAGCGGCTTTCTTCGGGTTGGATGTAAATACAAGATGAGTGATTCCGCGCTCCTTGCACCAATCAAGCAACTGATTCCATAGTAGGTCCGCAACACCTTGACCGCGGTAGTCTGGTGATACGACAAAATCTTCCAAGCAAGCAGCTCTGCCTGAGCTTATTCCAAGTTTTGTGCTCAGGGTTGCAATTCCAATGATGGTTTCATCCTGAAGCCTGGCGACAAACATGTCATGTGACGACGACCGAGCTATGGCAGTAATTAATTCTTCCGAGGCAGGGCTGCCATCAAAACGAGTACTTAGGTGTGCAAGAAGTGCGCCGAGCATGGCCGCATCGGTATCGGAATAGTTCTGTAGAGTCTCAACAGATATATTTTTGGTTGGTTCATTCATGTACCTAGTATAAACTAGGTACAAGATATGGCGAGAATTAAGCTAACAGAATATAGAGCAAAGATGCTACTGCAGGGGTCTTACAGTGGTGTGGCAATTCATGGCGAAACAATTGATGATGACATCGCTGGCCTTGATAACGGAATGTACATAATTAAGGTTGACCAAGGTATTAAGAAACGAGGTAAACAAGGCCTTATTGCAATCAACGTAACAAAAGAGTCAGCTCACGAGGTTGTGCTTAACTTGGCCGAAAAAGGTGACTTCACCAGTTTTATTGCTGAGCTCATGGTGCCACATGAAGATTCTGAAGAGCGATACCTAAGCATTGAACGTGTACGCGGTGGATTTCAAATATTATATTCAGACCGGGGCGGAGTTGAGGTAGAAGAACGCTCAGAAAACATTGAGCGCTACGATTCAATTGCGGACGTACCATTGCCGGCTGATTTTCTAAGTCATATTACAGATGTAATGAACCGTGAACACTTAAGTTTTGTGGAAATAAACCCGCTTGTTGTACGCGGTGAACAGTGCATTCTTCTTGATGCCGCCGTGCTAGCCGACAGCGCTGGAATTTGGCAGGCTTCATGGGGCGAGACAGACATTGTGGATGCACGTGCCAAAACCCCGGCCGAACTGAAAATCGAAGACCTTAACAATGGTTCACCGGCTTCATTTTCTTTAAGAATTCTGAATCCAGACGGTGCCATTTGGCTGCTATTAAGTGGCGGTGGCGCAAGCATTACGATTGCCGACGAGGCGGCAAATCGAAACAAGGCTGATTTGATTGGGAATTACGGAGAGTATAGCGGTGGCCCAACTCGCGAAGAAACTCAAGTTTACACCGAAGCAGTAATTGAGCAAATGCTCGGCTCAAATGCCAGTAAAAAAGCCCTGATTATTGCTGGTGGTGCAGCAAACTTCACTGATGTTCGTAAAACATTCGCAGGCGTGATTGACGCACTTACCAATCACCTTGATGCAATAAAACAAGCAGGTATTAAGGTGTACGTGCGGCGCGGTGGGCCAAATGAAAAAGAGGGACTTAGAGTAATGAGTGAATTTCTTGCCAAGCACGATATTTTAGGCTCAATGCACGGCTCTGAGACAGTGTTAACGGATGTAGTTGATGAAGCATTGGAGTATGTTGATGCGTAGTATCGAAGCCCTTAGGAGCGGTGAAGAAACAATTTTGGGAGTTGGCTCATATCCACAGGGCTACCAGGCCATCCTAGATTTTGATGCGCTATACGGACGCGAATCGCCATCAATTGTAGGAATTGTAGCTGCAGGTAAGCGATTTCAGAAATTCTTTTGGGGTAATAAAGAAGTGCTTATTCCTTGCTTTGAGAGTATTACTGAAGCCAAGCAGGCACTACCTGAAGTAAATTGGCTCTACAATGTAACCAGTGCACGCCGCGCTTACCAAACTACTGTAGATTTCTTCAATCAGTATCCAGAGGCTTTTGGCTGCCATATATTTGCCGAAGATGTACCAGAAATCGAAGCACTTAAATTGCATAAAGAGTATGCCGGGCAAGGGAAGACAATCGTTGGACCGGCTGGAGTTGGCCTAGTTGTGCCAGGTAGCTTAAAACTTGGAGTTGTGGGCGGAGTTGATTGGCGACAGCTTCAGAAAAATCATCTTGAGACACCCGGTTCTGTCGCAGTCCTCTCAGCAAGTGGCGGGATGATTAATGAACTTATTACCATGGTTGCCTCCACTAAGCATCTGGTGAGTTTTGCGCTATGCTTTGGCGGCGATCGATTCCCAGTAACGATGCCAAGCGATGCATTCTTGGCTGCCGAAGCCGACCCGGCTACAAAAACAATCGTATATTACGGTGAGTTAGGTGGAACCGATGAGTATGACGTAGTGAAATTGATTGAGCAAGGAAAACTAACCAAGCCCGTTATAGCCTATATTTCTGGAATCATTGGCGAGCGGTTTGAGGCACCGGTCCAGTTTGGTCACGCCAAAGCCTTGGCGTCATCAAACGATGAGACAGCCACCGCAAAGCGAGAAGCACTCAAAGCAGCAGGTGTTAGCGTGGCAAATTCTATTAGCGATCTTCATAAACATATTGAAGCGATTGCCACAGACGAAACGCTGCACCCCGGTACTACGGTATTCTCAAGTCGTACCCCAAGCCTTTTTACCTCAACTATTGGTAATGAAACCTCTGAGGGCTATAACTTTATCGGCAAAAGTTTGCCGGAATGGTCTAGCGAAGGCGATATTGCTGCACAAATAGCCGCCGCCTTACTTGGTAAGATACCCAAATCACGCACGACAGTTGAACTTATAAGAACAATCTTCCTATTATCGGTTGATCACGGCCCACAAGTATCTGGGGCTTTAAATACAATTATTACCGCAAGAGCCGGCAAGGGTGTGGTAGATTCACTGGCGGCTGGCCTACTAACAGTCGGCCCACGGTTTGGCGGGGCGGTGTCTGATGCTGCGCGTGAATGGTTTGGTGGTGTGAATGAGGGTATACAAGCTGAAGACCTAGTCGAAAAACGCGCCCGTGCAAAGCAGTTTATTGGTGGTATTGGCCATAAAAAATATAGGCTCGATCTCCCTGATCCTCGTACGCAAATCCTAGCAATGTTTGTAGATGAACTAGCCGCTCACCCATATTTTGACTACGCGAAGTCGATAGAAGCCATAACAACCATGAAAAAAGGCAACTTAATTTTGAATGTTGATGGGCACATCGCTGCCATTATGCTTGATGTGCTGTCGCAAGAAGAAGCGCTTACCACGCAAGAACTTAAGCAATTAATTGACGCGGATTTCTTTAACGCATTGTTTGTTATTCCGCGCACAGTGGGGTTCATAGCGCACTATCTAGACCAAAAACGGCTCGATGAGGGCTTATTCAGACTGCCAGATAAGGACGTGTTCCTTGTTGGTGACACTGATTCTGAAAACTAGGCTAGCCTTTTTTTCGGACGAACATCAGGTTTAGACCGTAGAAGCAGCCATCGCACAAAAGGCTTAGAAGGCGTGTTGCGACGGTTACTAAAAGCGCAATCTCGGTTGGCATAATTAGGCTTAAAAGGGCCAACTGGATACCTTCACGAACACCAAGCCCACTTGGGGCGAACACTGCCAGCATACTAACGGCGCCTGCTAATGTTCCTACGCCAATCACGAACGAAAGCTGCTCGTAGCCAAGGTCGGGATACATTGCTTTAGCGATGAAGAATAGCGATACGCCATTAATTAAAGCCCCAACAGTGTACATGGCTGCGCCAGTTGAAATAGTGCGCGTGCTGGCGTAATGTTCGAGCGCCAGTGTTTTCTTTTTAAATAATCGGTAGGCGAGTGCAACGAAAAAATTAAACACAGGCGGTAGTAGGCTGATGAAACAGCCAAGTAGCCCTAAGATCATTAAGAACTTATATTCAGATCCGATAATATCGAGCCGGGTATCGCTAACCAGTAACAGGAGCGAGATAGCAAGTAGTACTGCTATTTGAAGCGCGCCCTCAAGCAACGAGCTGACAGCCAGCTTATTTTTAGATATGCCCTGCTTTGATGCAAAATAAATTTTCCCTAAAATCCACGGCGCGGTGCCAGGAATATAGCGGCCCAGCCATGATTTTGCGTAAATATAAATCAAGTCGCGGCTGAGGCGAACATTACTAGCACCTAGATTTCGTAGTAGTACCACCCAAATGTAGGCACTCCAATAGCGAAAAAACAGCCCAAATGTAAAGGCCACCGCTAAAAATCCCCAGTTTAGCTGCACATCCTTAAACACCGAGTAGTCGATTGACTGTAAATATACCGCCAAGAATACGAACAGTAAACCGTAAAACAGAACAGGAAATACTTTTGTGAAAAATGCGCGCATAATCTTATGAATCATTATACCGCGCATAACACGCGATGTAACTTTAGTTTGTAGGGAAGGTGCGACTAAAAGCGCGCCGTATATCGCTCCGAAGGCGCGTTGTTTGGGTAGAGATAGCCCGGCGAAGACTTACTTGTTGGTGCAAAAGTTGATTAATAAGATCTTTGGTAGTTGCTTGGAATTCAGGCTGCAAGACGGATTCAATCGGTAGAGCGAATTTTGATTGTTTGATTTGATCGAAAAACACGCGCCCTTTATCGACATAGTAAATATTAAGTGACGGAACGCCGGAGCTGACAGCGATAATGTTGGAATGCAACCTGAAGCCAATCAT
>CAZVUR010000054.1:0-5442 GCA_964629385.1 uncultured Candidatus Saccharibacteria bacterium
AAATAGTATGTGATATATAACAGCATTACTACTTACTAACCCAAAGCTTAGCAGCGCGTAGGCCGCTAAAATCATGATTGAGCCAACCCATCCAAATCCTTCGGCAAAAATATTTTTTGGTAAGTGTTTTATATGTTTTTCTGGTTTTTTCATGCTTACTGATTGTAGCATGTCGCTTGTGTTTTTTTAAAGAGAAGTTCATAATAGTTCGTGAACTGGTACGCAACGGGGGTACCCGTCGCTGATAAATAAACATCCAATAAACATCAACACCGCGTGCCCCGGGTGGGCGCGTAGCAGTTCCAAACGCCGCTCGCAACGAGTGGCGTTTTCTGTAAGGAGTTGATTATAGGGGTAAATTCCAGTAAACTTACGAAGTTAGATGCGGGGCATTAGCTCATTTGGCTAGAGCGCTTCGCTGGCAGCGAAGAGGTGAGCGGTTCGAATCCGCTATGCTCCACCAATAAAAATAACTCATCAATTTGATGAGTTATTTTTTGTAGTAATCAGATTATTCTTTTGTAACCATTTTTGTTGCAGACAGCTTTTGGGTTGGCCCGACAAATTTAACCTCTATGTTGTATTCACCAGCAGGGAGGTCTTTTGCGCCTACGCTCCAGCCCGTACAGTCCTTGAAGGCCGCTTGTGCTTCGGGTTTCATTTCAACTTTTGAATTATCAATGGTGAATCCCGTCGTTTTGCCAGATACAATTAAAACACAGTGACCGCCATCTTCGACGTTCTTAACTTTAACGCTTACGTTCAAGGCTTCGCTTTCAAAGGCAAGCTTACTAATTTCTACAGACGGCTTTGCTTGATTTGAGCTTGTTGCGGCTGGTTTATAGGGCCACATATTTTGGGATTTTGCATAGGCAAAATAGCCTAATGCTGCGAGTATAATGACGATAACTATAACAACTACAGCGATAACCTTGGCAAAACCAGACTCGCTATTTGTACGACTTGGTTGATAATTAATAGTGCTCATGCTACTAATATAGCACCATGGTGCCTTAAGACAATACTTTATGGTATAATGAAGTGTGAAGGGCCCCATGTGTGGGCATATTTTTATGACAGATCCAAAATTTATTCGGAATATCGCTATTATTGCCCATGTCGACCACGGTAAAACAACCATGGTTGATGGGGTTTTGAAGCAAAGTAACACTTTTCGAGAAAACCAAGCAGAAATGAACCAAGAGTTAATTATGGATTCTGGCGACCAAGAACATGAACGCGGTATAACGATTACGGCAAAACAAACTTCGATTTATTATAACGATTACAAAATTAATATAATTGACACGCCTGGGCACGCTGATTTTAGCGGGGAGGTCGAGCGTACGTTAAACATGGCAGATGGCGTATTGCTCATTGTAGATGCTCAAGAAGGACCAATGCCTCAAACTAAATTTGTTCTTACGAAAGCGTTGCAACTTGGGTTAAAGCCAGTTGTGGTGATAAATAAGATCGATAAGCCAGCCCGTAGGATAGAGGAAGTTGAAGATGAGCTCGCCGACCTGTTCCTTGAACTCGCAACGGATGACAGCCAGCTGCATTATCCGGTGTATTACGCGATTGGGCGTGAAGCCAAAGCCTGGGCGACGATACCTGAAAATACTTCTGAACATACTGATTTAACGCCAATTTTTGATGCGATTATTAATGATATTCCAGCACCAGACGTTAATACCAAAGGTGATTTACAACTCCTCGTAACAAGTTTAAGTTACGATTCTTTCCTGGGTAAGTACGCTATCGGCCGAATAACGAGAGGCTCGGCAACAAAAGGCCAGCCACTTAGTTTGATTAAGCGGGACGGCACGCAGGTGGCTACTCGGATTGAAAAGTTATTTGGATACCGCGGGCTTACTCGTGAGGAAATAGATATGGCTACAGCAGGCGATATCGTTGCTATTGTTGGCGCGTCGGATGCCCATATCGGGGATACGCTTGCTGATAAGAATAATCCTGAAGCACTGCCAACAATCGATGTAGAAGCACCAACTATAAGTATGTATCTGGGCCCGAACACTAGCCCAATGAAAGGCCGTGAAGCGGAGTTCAATACATCACGCCAAATAGGTGATCGTTTGAATAAAGAGTTAGAAACGAATGTCAGTCTTCGGGTTGAAGATAATGGCATAGGCTTTACGGTATCAGGCCGTGGAGAACTACACTTAAGTGTATTGATTGAAACATTGCGGCGTGAAGGATTTGAGTTTGAAGTAGGCCGGCCACAAGTTGTAACTATCGAAGAAGATGGCGTAACCAAAGAGCCCGTTGAAGAACTGTATATTGAGGTTGGTAGCGAATTTGTTGGTGCAATCAGCCAAGAACTAGGCATGCGACGTGCCGAAATGCGGGGCCAGGAAACCACGCCGAGTGGGGCTGTTCGGCTTGATTATATATTACCTACCCGTGCCTTGATTGGCCTACGCAACATTTTGCTTACCGCTACAAAAGGTACGGTAATCATGAATAGCTTGCCGCATGGTTACCAACCAGTTACCGGTAAATTACCTCAATCGCGTAATGGCGTGCTTATCGCCTTCGAAGCCGGCACTACTACCCCGTACGCACTGCAGGCTGCTGAAGCACGCGGTGAGCTATACGTTGGGCCAGCTACCGAAGTATATGCAGGTATGATTGTGGGATTGAATCGGCGTCAAGAAGACTTGGAAATTAATGTGTGTAAAGCTAAGCATCTTACTAATATGCGTTCAAGCAGTAGCGACGGTGTGGTGCAGCTTACGCCATTTACCGATTTAAGTCTAGAGCAGTGTATTGATTTTATTGAAGATGATGAATTACTTGAAGTAACCCCAAAGAGTTTACGACTTCGTAAGCGATACCTTGATCCAAATCAGCGCAAGCGCGCTAATAAGTAACTTTTTCCTGAGTCGCTTTCTTACGTAGAGTAGCACAAGCCCAAAATCAGCTAGAGCATTGGTATGAAGTGAAAATAACAGCAAATTTAACACTTTGTTATATCGTTTTGTATCTTAAAAATACTGATTCACATTAACTATACTTGCCATTAAGCGTTATATTATTTATAACTATAAGCATGATGTACAAAAAACATTCATCCTTCTCTGGTTTCACTCTCGTTGAACTTATGATTGTTATTGCAGTAATTGCCGTTCTAGCAAGCATTGTTACCTTTACCGCAACTACCGTCCAAAAATCAAGCCGCGATTCAGCCCGTAATGCGCAAACGAACATAATTGCGAATGCGCTTGAAAAATATTACCGAAACAATGGTGAATATCCATCGGTCACTGCTATGACTACTACAAATGTTGAATCTCTTAAGCAAAAGCTTGGTATTAGCAACGCTGCCGTATTGAAGCTTCCGCTGGCTAGTGCGAGTGCCGCTACCTCTCTTGCTGCCAGTAATCCATCTAGCACAACTTTGGTATACAGTGCTAATACAACTGACTCTACAAAAAATACACAGTGCCAAACCGATGCTAATGGGTATTGTGATGGCTATACCCTTGCGTATGTTAGAGAGGCAGACGGGACCACACAGACAATACAGTCTCTTCACGCAACTTTTCAGGCAATTCAGACCACTTGTAATGCTGGTGATACACAATCTGGGAGCACTTGCACGCACACCTATACTGGCACATACCAAGCCGGTACATACACCTGCCCGAGCGGTGGCACCCTGAGCGGTACGACATGTACTAGAACATATGCTGCCAGTTACAGTCCTGCCAGCTCAGGTTACTACTGCCCAAGCGGCGGCAGTTTAAGCGGTACGACATGCTACACCAGCAGTAGCTACCCTGCGACTTATACTTCTGGCGGTGGCTATTACTATTGCCCGAATACGGCGAATGGAGAAGTCTTGATCGGGACATGGTGTCAGCCCACAAATAATACACAGTCTGCCGGCTACGCAGCATTCTACCAGTCTTATCCCGGAACCTACTCGTGCCCAAGCGGCGGTACTCTAAGTGGGAGCACCTGCTATACATCTAGCAGCTACGCAGCAACCTATTATTCTAACTCTGGATATTACTACTGTAACGGTAGTGATACGCTAAGCGGCACAACTTGTACTAATACTTACACCGCAACGCAGGGCTCAGGCTACTATATCTGCCCACAAGGCGGCACGGCGAGCGGTTCTATATGTAGTTATACCTATCAGTTGCAACGTTAAAAAACATCGTATCTTTCAATGACAACACCTTGCAAGACTTCATTTCAAAAGGAAACTTTGTGAATTACAGTTGTTCCCGTATGTTTCTTTTGCTATAACTATAAGCATGATTTTTAAAAGACAAAAACGTTTCATAGGTTTCACAATCGTTGAGCTCATGGTCGTCATCTCAGCCATCGCCGTCCTCGCGAGCATCGTCACGGTTACCGCAACAGCAGTTCAGAAGTCCAGCCGTGATTCTGCCCGTAATGCACAGACAAATATTATCGCCAATGCGTTAGAGAAATATTACCGCGAAAACGGCGAATACCCTTCTGTCGCTGCCGTCACCAACACGGATGTCAATGCCGTCAAGCAAAAACTCGGTATATCAAACAGCACAGTTTTTAAACTTCCATTAACCAGTAGCAGTGCCACTACCTCGATTTCCACAAGTAGTCCATCTCCTGTCAAACTCGTATATAGTGGTAATACTACTGACCCAACTAAAAATACTCAATGCCAAACCGACATTAATGGGTATTGTGACGGCTTTACGCTAGCATATGTGAAAGAAACAGATGGTTCAACGCAGACCATACAATCTACCCATAGTCCATAGTACTTTTGTAGCTGTTAAATCTACTTGTGATGCTGGCGACACACAGTCAGGAACTACCTGTACCCATACATATGCTGGCACCTACCAGTCTGGCGGCTATACTTGCCCCAGTGGGGGTACCTTGAGTGGTACTACATGTACCAAAACCTATAGTGCAAGCTATTCCCCTGGCGGTAGTGGATATTACTGCCCGAGTGGTGGAACTTTAAGTGGAACTACATGCACTACAACAAGTAGCTATCCTGCTACGTACGGGCAATATTGTCCATCAGGGGCGTCCATGAGTAGCGGAAACTGTACGACAATTACATATTCAAATACTAGACTAGGATGTCCGTCAGGTTATTCAATATTAAGTACTGGGAGCCCTAATCCGGACAGTATTACATGCTACCAGACAGTGCCAGCGTCTATGGGTATACATGCCCGAGTGGTGGTACTTTAAGCGGCTCAACATGTACTACAAGTAGTTCCTATACCGCAACGTATTATTCAAGTTCAGGATTTTACTACTGCTCAGGAAGCGATAGCCTAAGTGGCACAACATGCACCAATACGTATAGTGCTTCGGCAGGATCAGGCTACTATATTTGCCCAAGTGGTGGTACAGCAAGTGGTTCAACCTGTACTTACACCTACCAACTCCAAGGCTAGCACT
>CAZVUR010000055.1:0-5348 GCA_964629385.1 uncultured Candidatus Saccharibacteria bacterium
ATAGTTTTTAAAAAGATTGCCTTAATACGTAGAGCCCGCTCCCCAAGAGCGACCTTGCTTTTCAAAAGATATCTCTTCGAAAGCGGGCTCTAGGGGTAGCGGGCGTTGCTGCCGACAGGTCAGGAAATTTCTTCATCGGCGATGGCGATGTATGACCATTCGCCGCTGTACCGATCAGCTCCCAATCCGACGTTGTAGATGAGCTCGGTGGTCTGCCGACCATCCGTGTGTCGTACGTCGACCACCCAGTTGTCGTCCTCGTCCTGGTAGGGACTGCAGACGATAGTGAGATGTCTGGTAGACGCATTCTGGCCGGGCATCCAGCAGATGATTTTGTCGCCAGGAGCAACGTCGTCACCTGTCAGTGCTCCTCTGTGAAGAGGGTTTTGTTTACCGGTTCCGTTCACTGGTCCTCCTCGGATTTCTGACGGATTCGATAATTATAAAATACTACTTAAAACATAGCAAGGCTCTAGGTGATGTCTATTTTGCCTTCGTACGCCGGGCACGAGCCTTATTAGCTGGTGTATCCGCCAGTAGTTCTTTGGCGCGGTCATGCGTAATGCCCTTAGGGTCTTCGTCTTTCGGAATCTTGGCATTCTTTTTACCATCGGTAATGTATGGGCCGTACCGGCCATTGAGTACCTTTATGCCATCGCCAAAATCGGCAATATTCTTTTCGGCTTCGACTTTTAGTTTGGCATCGTAGAGTTCGAGTGCCTTTTCCAAGGTAATTGTATGCGGATCTTCGGGTTTGATGCTGACAAATAATTTATCTACCTGGATATACGGGCCAAACCGGCCAATATTGGCTTTAATCGCCTTACCGTCTTTGGTTTCGCCAACCACACGTGGCAGCTTAAACATTTCGAGTGCTTGTTCGAGTGTTACGGTGTCGATGCGGGAGCCAGCTGGAAGCGGCGCGAATTGAGGCTTGTCGTCTTTATCATCGGTGCTACCAAGCTGGAGCATTGGGCCGTATCGGCCGAAGCGTGCCAAAATTGGTTTACCTGTCTTTGGATCGGTACCGATTTCACGTGACTCACCTACACTTGAGCGGTCGATGCCGCCAGATTGTTCGATCAGTGCATGAAATGGCGTATAAAAATCGTTAAGCATTTTGTTGCGCTCTAATTTATTCTCGGCAATATCATCGAAATGCTCTTCAACGCTGGCGGTAAAGCCATAGTCTACAACCTTGTCGAAATGGCTCGTTAAAAAGTCGGCAATCAGTTCACCAGAAGGTGTTGGAATAAGCTTGCCTTTATCGGCACCGGTTTTTTCTTGGACTACTTGGCGGTAGAGACCGGCGCTAATCATTTCAGACGAAACGCTTGCCACATCTGGCGATGTCGGCGTGGTTGGCGTTTCGCTTGAAAGATTCGCTTGGCCTTCGGGCTTATACGACAATACGATTACATCACGCGGAGTTCCTTCACCGTCACCTTTTTCTACGTAGCCCCGAGTTTGTACGGTATCAATAATCGTGGCGTAGGTGCTTGGTCGGCCAATACCAAGGTCTTCTAGTTTCTTTACCAACGAACCTTCAGTATAACGAGCGGGTGGCCTGGCAAATACTTGGCGAGCATTTGCTTCATTTAATCCTAATTCATCACCGCTTGTTGCGGCTGGCAAAATTTCGGCATCTTTTTTGCTACCGCCGTATACTTTCATGAAGCCATCAAAGATAATCACCTCACCTTTAGCCTCAAATACTTCTTTGCGAGTAGAAATAGCGATGGTAATAGTGGTTTTTTCTAACTTGGCTGGTGCCATTTGGCTAGCAAGTGTACGGCGACGGATTAAATCGTATAATTTTTGGTCATATTCATTACTTGAACCAACTTCAGTAGCCATATCGGTGGGGCGAATGGCCTCGTGGGCTTCTTGGGCGCTCGAACTTTTGGTAGTGAATTTTCGAACATGTGAATATTCTTCGCCAAATGCATTTTTAATAAACTCGGCAGCACTCGCAATAGCCTGGCCACTCAAATTCACGCTATCGGTACGCATATAGGTAATCTTACCTGCTTGGTAGAGCTTTTGCGCGCTCGCCATGGTGGCTTTTGAACCAAAACCTAATTTGGCGTTGGCATCTTGCTGCAAGGTACTGGTAGTAAATGGTGCGCTTGGGTTACGCGTACTCGGGCTTTTGGTTACGTTGCTTACGCTAAAGGTGGCACTCTTAAGACTTTCTAAGAAGGCGGTTGCTTCGTCTTCGGTATCGAAACGTTGCGGGAGCTCGGCCTTCACATCTTGGCTGTTCAAGCTAAACGAAGCGGTTACTTTGAATTGGAACGAACCTTCGAAGTCGCGGATTTCACGCTCACGTTCTACCAGTAGTCGCACTGCTGGGCTTTGCACACGGCCGGCACTTTTGCCACCTGGCACCTTTTGCCATACCACGGGGCTCAGTTCGAATCCTACAATACGGTCCAGTATCTGGCGGGCTTGCTGGGCTTCTACCAACTGCATGTCAACCGTACGTGGTTCTTTAATAGCGTTAGTTATGGCATCTTTAGTGATTTCGTGGAACACGATTCGCTTGGTGGTCTTTGGATCGAGTTTTAATACCTCGCATAAATGCCACGCAATAGCTTCCCCTTCGCGGTCTTCATCGGTTGCTAACCATACTTCATCGGCTGCCTTAACGGCTTTTTTGAGCTCGGCAATCACTTTCTTCTTTTCAGGATCTACTTCGTAAGTTGTTTTGAATCCGTTCTTTACATCAATTGGCGGCGTGCCATCTTTGGTTTTTTTAACGATTGAGCGGATATGGCCAATGCTTGATAGGACGGTGAAGTCTTTACCTAAGTATTTTTCAATAGTTTTCGCCTTGGCCGGCGACTCAACGATTACGAGATTACGAGCCATTTATTCCTCTTTTAGCAGAGTGAACGTGCGAATCCGCTGATGTGATTTGTTCGAATCGCGACAAAACGTAGCTGCTGCTACGTTGCGAAGAGATAAGAGCAAAGCGCACAGTGTTGCGTGCGTGCAGCTGATGAAGGAGGTATGAATGGCTCGTTATGCTCATGCTTTTCTTTACTATATATAAGTTAGTGCTTTTATTAAAGCGACAGTTGCCCATACTACCTGGTTTAAGCAAGTTTGTAAACGATTCGTATATTATTTTAGATATTGAGAGGGCCCCGACGATGTCGGGGCCCTTGCAGACTCGGTACGTGGGGTCTGCCTCACGCTGGGCGGAGCTACATGCCTCCGCCGCAGAGGACGATGTCCTGGAACTGGCCGGACTTGCTGAAGTCCTTGGTGTCCAGGGTGATGCCGTTCAGGACCTCGTTCGGCCCCAGCTCCGGCATGTTGAACGGTTCGGTTGCCTCCGAACCGATGACGTAGCCACTGACGAACGGCGGCACGCCACTGAAGGTCACCGTGACCCCGTCACTGGTCCACTCGCTCGTGACGAGCAGACCGTTGACCGACACGGTTCCGCCGCTGTCGGCGAGCTCAGTGCTGGCAGCAACATCCTTGTCGCAGCGCAGCACACCCGTGCCCTTGACGTTGACGATGTCCGCGGCGTACCCGCGCTCGGGGTACACCGGCTTCGTCGCCTTCGTGGCCTCGGCCTTCGGCTCGTTCGTGAACGGGTTGCCGAAGATGATGCAGAAGCCGATGCCGATCGCGGCTACGCACGCGACCAGCAAGAAGATGACCCTGTTGCGGCGGGTCTTGCCGTCGTTGATGCCCATGCGCGTGATTTTACTATATTATGTAATTATTTACAATACTTATCAAATACTTCTGAACATGACGAAGCCCTCTCCGCTACAGTAGCGGGAGGGCGTACGCCTGATGTGATGATGCGGTCAGCTGAGATCGAGAGCATCTAGCCACCGGACCGACGACTTTCGTTGTACTTATCGGTCCTCGCCTTTTCGCGAAGGCTGTAGAGGCCGAGCGGATCATCGCCGATTTGTACCTGCATGAGCCACCAATGCGCATGATCCAGGATCTTGGCACCTCCAGCTTTGGTGTAGTTGAAGCCGCCATTGTCGAAGACGAGACCGCTTACACGCTTGTGCCAGTTGACCTCGTGCAGGAAGTCGAAAGGCATGTCTTCGTCGGGTTTGTAGTGGCCTACAGGTAGGACAAAATAGGCACCAGGAGCTAAAACGAAATCGTCTCCTCGCTGGACCCTGACCTGGGCGAAAACGGTATTGCCAGACTTCGACACTCGAATTACTTGCAACCTGCCGGTAGCGAGGCAAAATGTGCAGCCTTGCTCCTGAGGGTGCCCCAGATTGGTGTCTAAGGCAATCATGACTCACCACTTTCTCTGTTCTCTTGACACAGTCTGTCTGCATCAGGCAAAGTTACAGTACTATAATATTAACGAATTGTCCATTGGTTAGCGCCAAGGGCGCGGATTGAGCCAGCTAGTTCGAGCATGGTGAGAGCGGTGGCGAACTCAGTTGGGTCGACGCTTACGATAGCTAGGATTTCTTCGCCGTCACGTACACCGCTATGGATCGCTTTTAAGATAGCTGTTTCTAAATCATTTTGGCCAAGCGGCATACTGGTTTGTGATGACAATAAATCCGGAGCTATAACTTCTAGAATGTCTTGATAATCTGTGACAATGCGTGCGCCTTGCTTTAGTAGCGCGTTGCAACCAGCACTAAGCGGGCTTGTAATTGGCCCGGGTACAACGAATAATTCTTTCCCCTGCTCTAGCGCCCTGGCAGCGGTATTTAACGTGCCACTCCGAGCGGTTGCTTCGGTAATAATAATTGCGTCGGCTAAGCCCGCTACAATTCGGTTGCGTTCCAAAAAATTACTTGCATATGTCGGCATTCCCTGCTCGTACTCACTCAAAACTGCACCGCCCTGCTGGACAATGGCTTCACCAAGTGCGCGGTTAGTAGTTGGTGAAATAGCTGGCAAAGGGTTGCCAAGTACCGCCAGGGTGGTACCGCCGGCCTCTAAGGCTGCTTTATGTGCAACCGCATCCACCCCTAGGGCGAGCCCACTCACAATAACAATTCCACGACTTGCAAGATCATAGCTGAGCCGATACGTTACCTCTTTGCCGTAGCTACTCGGGCGCCTAGTGCCTACTATGGCTACTGTTGGCACTCGAGATTCAGGTAAATTTCCTATGTAATATAACTTTTTGGGCGCTTTAGCAACATGTACTAATACCTTAGTAAAATCGTTCTTATCTGGTGATAATGCATTGATTTTCATAAAAAAAGTGTTAAAAGGTATTGACTAAACATTAAAACCGTGCTAATATGGTGCATGATTGATTGTGACTGCGAGTTCAATCAAACGCACCTTATACCCCCTATTCTAACTTATGTTAGGTGCTGTGCAATTTTTCT
>CAZVUR010000056.1:0-5247 GCA_964629385.1 uncultured Candidatus Saccharibacteria bacterium
TTAATAATCTTGTTCTTAAATGCCCTTTCCCGCATTGTATTCGTACCAATCTGAGCAGATTCAGAAATGATACGAAGTCGCTTCCAACTAATATCATCTTTTTCAAGCAAGCCTGCTTGCTTTAGCTCTTCGATTGTTGCGTGAACAGATGCTGTAAAATCAATTTTCCAGTCAACTTTTTCTGGCGTATCACCAACACCTGTCGCATCATGCTCAGTTTTCTCTCCTTGATCAGACTTAGGATCGTCAACGATAGATTTTCCATCATATTCACCCGATGGTAGGTGGGAAAGACGTATCTTAGCAGCATCTGCCGGTTCCCATTCGCCGTATGATTGTCGGATAGTACGCTCACTATTAAGTGTCGTAATGATTTGAGCATTCACTGCTGTTTCAAAGTCCACTAATCTCCACACAACTTTAATAGTATTTGGAATACTCTTACCAGTTTTTGCATCAAATAATTGACGTTTGCCCCTTTGGAGCACAAGATCATCACCAAATTCTGCTGCCATAGTTGGAACTTTACCATTGCGATAATTTGAGATAAGAGCACTAATACGTCCACTATTTCGCTTGTCATCTGAATCGTCATCATATATTACTTCACCGAGTTCTTCACCTGTCCATATATGACCAGGCTTTTCTTTTAGAAGTAGAGCTAAGTAGGTACTGGCATCGTTCAGTCGAGACTCAAATTTACGAGTTACACGATCTTTAATAAGCTCGTTCGTTCTCGCTCATTAGGAAATTCATCAATTGTAAAGATTTCATTCTCACCCGGTTCATAGTGTACGTCGGCTAATTCAGGTAACGGCCACTCTTTACCTGTTCTCATAAACAGTTCTGTAGCAAATTCTAAATCTACTTTTGCCTGACCAAGCTCTTCTCGAAGAATTTCAAGCTCTGATGATTTTACTTTTTCAATCTCGACACTAACAACATCCTCAAGTGCATCATGTACACTTGGCGCTATCGACTCAATCAATTGGCGCTGTGCGAGTATTTTCTCTTGGTTTTCGCTAATGACACGTTCAGCTTGTGCCAACTGATCTTCCAAATCATCAACTTTTTCCTGACATTTTTTGAGATACTCATAGACGTCTTCATAGGGAACATTTTTTGCTTCTTCAAGCAGTGAACGCAGAGATGAATCCTGTTCTGTTGTCAGCGCTTGCTTTGCACTATCTACCAACGGCTGGTTATCAAGTGCACCCATATCAACGTGTTCAGAGATTTTCTGCCACTGTTCATTGATATGGTTAACATCATCGATATTTAGTTGCACATAGTCCTGTGCTTCACCGACGTTTTCATACCATTCATCACTAAAACGGTCTGCATTTGCATTCATAAATTATATTATAACAAATTTTTGCTAAAAATGCAATACTATTGTTTTTGAACGTCTATTTTGAACCGATGACTACATTATTGGCGTGCAGCCAGCCTTCGACAAAACCACCATCAAGATATTGGCCCTGGGCAGGAACAAGCGTCATCGTGTTACCATCTTTAGATAACACTTCTTCAAAAGGATCAAAAATACCGTATTCCCCACCGTTTTTCGGATCATTCGTAGCAACATATTCTTTTAACGCGTGTAGCATGGGTGGGTTTAGCAAATATTTGCTGACATTTTTTATGAATATCCGCGGCGGGTTTTCAGGATGCTCAACAATCCGAATAAGTTCATTCCGCTCATTAACTTCAATAGAACCGTAGCGGGCGGTCATTGTCTCATCTTTATCTAGCACTGCGCCAAGAATACCACTCTGCCCCTCTGGCGTCCCATCAACTAAACGTTTTACTTCTGAGGAGCCATCCTTGTTATAGAAAAAATCGTCACCCATCAGTACCACTACAGATTCACCTTCTTCAATATAATCTGCTGCCAATGCCACTGGTACGGCCGTACCGTACTTTCCGTAGCCCGGCTGGGTTACGAAATGCAGTGATACGCCCTCAAGTGGCGCAACCATCGCGAGTTTATCTTCCTTACCGTTCCGTTTGAGGTAATCGTTGAGCTTGATATTACTTCGGTAGTAATCTTCAAGCTGCGTGCTATCTTCGCCCACAACAAAAATAAGTTCGGTGATACCCGCTTTTAAGCAGTCTTGAACCACGTAATCAACTAATGGGCGATTGCCGATTGGCAGCATGCACTTTTCGATTGTTTTTGTAATTGGCAAACGACGGGTTCCCCAGCCGGCTACCGGAATAATTGCTTTGGTAATCTGGCTCATATCTGCCCTCCACTATACAACGTAATCACCGTAACTATAAGCAGCAGCGATATCACCCCTGTATATAATCCGTGATGTTTCCGCCAACTCCGCTGCCAAGTTTTGGGTAATTTTTTACGGTAACTATGGGCTATAAAAGCTACGAGTGCTGTAATAAGTAGCAAAAGAAACGAAGCTAAAACAGCTGGGCTTACCGACTGCAGGTAGTAGCCAGTACGGGCCATAATAGACCCTGTACCAATCGGCGCCTGCATAAAGCTTCCAGTCATACTGCCGGCCACGGCGGGTTCAAGTGGCGCACCATACATAGCCACCACGAGTTCGGTATCTTTGCCGTTTAGCACCCCGCTTACAACACCAAATCCCACTTCGCTATACCCAGCGTTCAATACATTGTCTCGGTGCTCCTGGGAATTCATCCAGGCTGCCACAACGCCCTTATCCGTGGTAAAGTCCTTTGCAAGGTTCTCTCCTGCTGCCACGTAGCTATAGCCTACCTGATCAAACCACGCCCAGGGTTGGGTACCATCGGGTGCGGTGTGCGCCCAGTATTGATCTTCCAGCATATCGTGTGCCTTCAGGTTCGCGGCCTTTGTTAAACGTGAACTAAGCGCAAGGGGCGCTTGATGTGCCCCGCTTCGAGCTTGATTGGTTTGCGCCAGTAATCCACTAGGTGAAATCTTTACTGTGTCGCCCAATACACTACCGCTAGAGCTAACGTTATAAACGGCCAGGCTTATCAGCATAATCCCAAGCACTATTGCCAAGCCAGGCACGCGAATCAAATGAGGCCTATATTGATTCTTCTTATGCGGCACAACTGCCATCTTCGCATGATGGCGAACTGTACGATGAAGCGGTGTGTGTGTTTTCTTTTTCATTAATGCGTTTAGTATAAGAAATTCTTGCTAAAAAAGCGAGCACACTCTCTGGTAGGTGCTCGCTTACTGTTCGCTAGTACTATTTAGGCTTCGCCGTTACGACGATACCAGCTATAGCCTGCCCAACCAGCCGCACCTAATGCTGCAATAATTGCCACCCACCAGTACCAGGCTAGGCCAGCAACCATCCAGCCGTTTTTACTTGGCTCGGCAACTGAAGCAGCTGTTTTAGCAGCTTTTTTCGTAGAGGTACCCAGTACTTCACCATAGTTCGTTTCCACGGTATCAGTTGCTTCTGGGCTGTCGTTAACCGCAACCACACGGTTTGTTGGAGATACCGGCGTTGCTGTAGCTGTAGTTGCCATAGGCTGAACGGTACCATCATTAGCACTACTCGATTGGCCACCGCTTTGCGACTCTGTCTGACTGTAGGTAACAAAGGTTGTGAAGTGAGTCGTCCACACTACCAAGTCGGTGCCATCGTTAATTTTGCATGCCTCTCCCGTAGCCACTGTGGGAGTTGTTAACGAGTTGCATGTAGCAGTAATTTCGGTAAATGTCGTGCTTCCAGCCGGGATAAATCCAACCTGTTTGCCAGCTTGGCCGGCAAACACAAGCTTGACTGGAGTAGTGAAATTCAGCGTGTAGTCTGGTGATCCAACCGTGATGGCAATACCCGTCTGGTAACTACCAGGAATCGTGTACGATACGTTGGTAGGTGCATTAATTGTGCCGTTCCAGGCTGTACTATTTGCCGTTACAGTCGTGCCCGCAGGCAACGTAACGGTAACATTGCCACGCACCATCTGGATGGCCCGGTTGACAGGACTAGTGACAGTTCCATTTGCGGCTGGAAGCGTAACGGTATCGTCGCTGCCCGTCTGGAGACTACTAGTCAATACATAGGTATCGGCATGACCTGCTTCAAATACGCTATATTGGCCATCGACATCATCTACACCAGCAATGACACTATTGTCATCTACAAAGATTGCTGGCACCGCACTGTCGTGGCTGTTCGTGCCGCTGATTGCTAAGTACGCGCCTGCTTTATCAACATTTATACCGTGCCAGGCGTTCCCGCTGGTGGTAATACCATTGATATACACAATCGAACCTTGGCCAACCACTACTCCGGTACGGCCATGTAGTACGGTTAGATCACTAAGGTTAACATCTTCAGACTCATACACATTAATACCATGTAATTGGTTTGTGACATTACCCGCATCAACCGTAAGGTTTGAAATAGTAACATTATCACTCTGAACGCCTATGACGGAATTGTTCGAATTATTCGTCTTTGTAAATGATCCTGTAATGACATGTCCGCTGCCACCGTCAAGTTTAACTGGCTTATCTAAAGTTAATTGCTGAGTCAGGGTAAGATCAGAAGTAACTTTTATAGTTCCTTCATTGGCTACTACAGCAAGTGCCTCAGCAATAGTTTTATAAGGGCTTTGCTGGTAGCCATTGCCGCTTGCCACCACCATGCCGTTTACATATACAACGCTCAATTTTCCGCTTGACTGGTTATGTATGGCGGCACCGTTATTTGCATCGCTAATCGAAACAATATCAGTGTAGTTATTTGGCGCACCAGGAATAAATGCGATATCTACAGCATTTACACCCCAGGAATTACCACTAAATACTAAGTTTGTGTTAGCCACTGCCACCCAGCCACGTGTTTCATTGACGTAGTTATTTGAAACAGTACCCTGCGTGCCATCATTAATGTATGCCGGCTGACGTAAATTATTAAATTGGTTACCACTGATATTCAAGCCAGACGTCGTACTGACTTCAAGCGCTCGTGAAGTGTGGTCATTTGTCGCCAGCGTATACTGTCCGCTGAAAATATTGCTTGAAATAGTTGTATTAGCACCCTGAATATTAATGAGGTTTTGGTTCATCTTATCGGTCTTAGTGAAACTAAGGTGACTGATAGTAACATTTGGTGCAGTTGTTACAAATACGTGATTTGAGCCGCTAGTTGTAATAACAGCTCCCGCCTCACCAGTGATTGTAAGAGATTTATTTACCAAAATGGTTGATGTAACCGCATGTGTGCCCGCTTTTACAGTAACCGTAGAGCCAGGCGTTGCAGCAGTCACCGC
>CAZVUR010000057.1:0-5190 GCA_964629385.1 uncultured Candidatus Saccharibacteria bacterium
AAGGCACACTTGTTTTCGAGACAAGCCAGTTCAACCACTCCTGCACCTCTCCAGACTGCTTTTTATTCTAACAAATTTTGCGTATATCCATTTTTTGACAAGCCAGTATCGCTCCGCTTATCAGCTCCGCTCTTCCGCCTCCTTGCCACTTCGCAAGTAAACTTGCAAGTGACTTCGTTCGGCTACACCAACCACACCTGCACCTCTCCATATCTGATAACTATTCCATTTTACCAGACGAAAGCGTAGACTAAGTGCATGACAGAACACGCTCATCACCCAACGCATCCGCACACACAAACCAGCGAAAATGGCCTAGCAATTGCCGCCTTTATTCTTGGTATCGTATCACTCACTGGCCTTGGAGCATTAGCGGGAGTTCCTGCTATTATTACCGGCATTATGAGCCTAAAAAACCCAGTAAATAAAGGGCTAGGCATTGCCGGACTCGTGATGGGAAGCATTGCTACCGTGTTAACGATATGCGTGATTATGTTCTTTTTCTTTGTGATTCTTATGGCAGCTATGTCAGACACGCCGCACGATTACCCACAGCCTATGCCGTATGGCAACGGCTCGGCTAGCGGCCACATGCGAAGCATCTAAAAATTGCTATACCCCTCATGGTTGACAATCCATCAAGCTAGGTGGATAGTTAAGGTAGTAATCCTAATGGGAGTTTAGGCATGAAACCAACTGCTACGTCGAAAATGTCGATCGTAAAAAAAGCAGCGGTGTTTTATGCCCCCGTGACGGGACTCCTCTTATTGCTTCTCGCTACCTCGGTGTGGTGCAACCGCTACCTGTTTGATACCGATAACTTTACCGCTACTGCTACCAGCGCGCTCACCGAAAGCTCCACGTCAAAAGCCTTGGCGAATGAAATTACCGACCGCTTGCTCCAAGACAGGCCGCTACTGCAGCGTACCATCAACGATAGGGTGGTAGGACTAGTAGCTGCATTACTCGAATCTGATTTAAGCGAACGGGTTATCGAAAAGAGTGTGTCTAGGCTACAAGTTATGTTAACGACCCAACATCCTCAACCTGTCGAAATCGACCTTACGACTATTAAAACGATTCTTACGCAGGTGTTGGCACTTGGCCGCGTTTTAACTGATAGGCCTGTCGAGGATCAAAAAATAGACCCAGAAACTATTCCAGATAAAATTACGTTGGTTGATCCAAGTACGCTACCTAACTTCTATAGCGTGGGGCTTACAATGATGTGGCTGGCGCCAGTTTTCTTGCTGGCAGCACTGGCCCTTACGGTATATCCACTCTACCGTGCCGCCCGTACTTCACTTGTTAGCCTCAAGCAGGTGTTGGCAATTTTTGGGGGCATTACATTAGCGTTTGGCTTGTTAGCTTTGTTTATCGGGCCACTCATTAAACCGCCTGTACTATCGGCCGTGGTTAGTTCTAATATCCGTATAGTGGTAGATAACGTGATTGATGAGTTTATTGCCACCTTTAATAGCGTGGTAAACGTAGTGATTATATGGCCTGCCGTACTTATGCTGATTGCTGCTTTATGCCTACAACTGTGGCCAACAATCCATCGAAAAATTACCGAATTGACCGCTAGCCGAACCACAAAGCCGAAACGAGTATCTTGACCGCCTGGTTGTAATTACAAAAAGGAGCCGCCTATAAATTATCCGTCTATACCACATGAATCATTACATAAAACAAGGGGGAAGTAATATGCCACAAAGAAATGAACCAACAACGTGGGTAGGATGGGTATTTTTTGGCGCGGCAATGATGTTGATCATCGGTATGATGCACGTTATTGCTGGGTTAGTAGGGGTATATAACAGCGACTTTTATGTTGCAACCTCGAATGCATTGATTGCATTCGACTTCACGACATGGGGATGGATTCACCTTGTCGCCGGAGTATTGCTGCTTGCTACCGGAATAGGTGTGCTTTCAGGCGCCGCCTGGGCACGAGTAAGCGGTGTAATCCTCACATCAATCGCAGTTCTAATAAACGTTTCGTTCCTGTCAGTTACACCCGTGTGGTCACTGGTAGGAATTGTATTAGGCTGTTTGGTCGTCTATGCACTTGCCATGCACGGCCGAGAAATAGAAGTATAAGCGTACAAACACTATAAGGAGAAAAGTATGGCTGACAAACGACAAGAAGTAACTGCGTGGATTGGATGGGGCTATTTTGCTGCCTGTTTACTGGTAATTGTTGGGTTCTTCCAAATGGTCATGGGGTTAGCTGCACTTGTAAATGACGAATTTTACGTTGCATTGCAGGGCCGCCTATTGCTATTGGACTTCACGACATGGGGATGGGTACACCTAGGCTTAGGCCTGCTCATCTTGCTAGCTGGCATGAGCCTGTTCGCTGGTAGCTTGTGGGCAAGGGTAGTGGCCATCTTGCTTGCCGGTATCAACCTGGTTGCTCAATTTGCCTTTTTAGACGTGTACCCAGTGTGGTCACTCGTTCTTATGGCAATCGACGTGCTAGTTATCTACGCGCTCACCGTGCACGGTGCCGAAATGGAAAGCGCGAGCTAATCCATTAAGTTACCCTTACATAAAATAAATCCCCCTTTTATAGGGGATTTATTTTATATTGTTCGTACGGGCTTTTAAGCAGGCTGCGGCACCTGGGCAGGTAGGCTACGCGATAGCAGGAGCGATACGATCGACAGCGCGAATACAACGAACATCGCTTGTTGCAAGGCGGCAAGCTGGGCATCTTCATACGTACTGGCCAAGGTTTCGGCAGTGTCTTCACTTCCGCCATTATCTATCACGGCTTGCTTGGCTTGATCTTCCGATACAATCTGGACACCTGTTTGCGCCACACCAGAGATTTGGGTTTTCACCGTGCTCGAAAGGTCTTGGTTGGAGTTAACCGCTGAGACGAAGCCAGATGACAACATCAGCATGAACACCGACCCAACGATAGCAGTACCAAATGAAGTACCTAGATTTTGGAACGTTCCCTGTAAACCACCCACCACTGCAGTATCTTTTTTATCAACCGCCGACATGCTGACATTCCCTAGCTGCGAAGCCAGTAGCCCAAAGCCAGCACCCACAATAAACATGCCTATCCAAAAGAATACCGAGTTAAGGTCAGGCTGGATCGAAGCCAGTATAAAGAATAGGCCTACCGATAGACCTACCTGGCCCCACCGAGCGATATTCCGGGCCGATCGAACGATAGATAATCGTGAACCGAGCACCGAAAAGGCGACAAGCCCGAACGAAAGAGGTAACAGCTTGATGCCCGTCTGCAAGGCATCGTAGCCTAGTATCGTTTGCAGATACACCGGCACCACGAAGAACAAAGCGGCAATGGTGAAGTATTGCCCCAGCAGCACGCTCAAACTACTGCGAAGGGCAGGTATCGAAAGAAGCGACACCTTAACCAGCGGCGAGCCACCGATTGCTTCTAGTTTCTTTTGCCTACGGAAGAAGAACCATAGCACGAGGACACCGGCCAATATAAGGTAGGCCACCAGCGAAATACCAAACGGCTCAATCTCTTTACCGTTGATTGTCGGTGAGGCAAGGGGAGTTACCCAACCCCATGTCTTGCTCTGCAACACCCCAAACACAAGCATTGCCATACCCCCCGCAGACAGGATTGAACTTGGTATATCAATCACGGTATTCTTATCAGCCTTTCGGTCACTAATCTTACTAGCGACCAGCAGGACAATAATCATAATTATGGTTTCTGCCAGGAACACGTATCGCCACGTAAAATACGAGGTAACAAGGCCACCAATTAGTGGCCCGATTGCAGCTGCCATACCTGTAGCCGCACCAAGAATAGAGAACGCTATTACTCGGTCTTTGCCGCTATAATTAATAGCCGCTAAAGCAGCAATAGCCGGAATAACCAATATTGCTCCAAGGCCTTCAATAAGCGACCAACCGAATAGCAACACTGAAAGGTTTGGGCTAAGAGCGGTAATAAACGAGCCAATACCGTACACCACCGAGCCAATCACGAAGGCCTTGCGGCGGCCCCATTTATCACCAATCTTGCCGCCCGTCAGCATAAATGCCGCCATTGTTAAGGCGTAAAGTGTAATCGCTGCCTGCATTCCCGATATGGTCGTGCCTAGGTCCTTTGCTACATTAGAAATCGACACGTTCATGACGGTACTATCAAGAATCATCACGAACTGAGACACAGCCAAAATGATGATTACCAGCCACTTATTCTTCATACGGCCTCTAATGCTTCCTAAATACCAAGCAGTTGTTGCTTTTTAGCGTTAAACTCTTCTTGGGTTAATATACCCTGATCTTTTAGTTGGCTGAGTTTGGCAATTTGGTCGTATACATCATCTTGTTCCTGGGGTGTAGCTTGGCTTGGTTCCAAGTACCCCGGCTGAGTCTGGCCCTGCTCGGCCCAACGAGCGGCTTGGCGGCGGCTGACATTGTTAGAAACTGCAGTGGCCGTACCTGAAATAACGGCGGTTCGAGCTATTCCTCGTAATAATCCTGGCATTACATCTCCTCCTTTTCACTTAGTTCTTCGGCTGCCTCTGGGTGAATGCGGCCATCGGCCACCAAAAATCCACCGGCATTAGCAATTGCTTGCTTCAAACCTTTAGCCCACAAATGCTCAATAATAAGTAACCCTGCAGCCGTATTGTTTTCTAATACGTCACCGACTTCTGCTATATCGTCATCGGTAATAAGGGAATTGTCGAGATTGAATGACGTCGCGACCGCCAGCGTATCTTCATCGGCTTGCACTATTGTCACAGCACCGTTGTTATCTTTCGATATAAGCGCCAAGGCTAGCACGGAAATAACTTCGTTATCGCTCGCAGCTTGCAACTCCTTAAGTATTTCGCCCGTGAATTTGTTGCCTTCAAATCCAACGATAATATAGTCTATTGGTCCTCGCATACATTGTCCTCCAACTAATCTATGCCAACAGTATACACCTGCAATGCAATAAATACATCAGTGTAATTACAGCTCTAGTTAAATCATCCGCCCAATTGCATCAGTCAGTTCTTTTGCTTTTTTGTCTTTTAAGTGCGAATCGGTTTCTGCCATGCAGTGCTTGGCGTGATCTTCTACAAGCTCGAGGGCTACTTTATCAAGCGCGGCCCGTACCGCTGTTATTTGCGTCAATATATCAATGCAATATGTGTCAGCTTCGATCATCCTGCCAATACCGCCAATTTGCCCAGC
>CAZVUR010000058.1:0-5162 GCA_964629385.1 uncultured Candidatus Saccharibacteria bacterium
CCCTTGTGAAGGCAAGTGAGGGTTTGCCTGATCAAATCTCAAAGGTAGTCCAGGTTGCGACAGAGCTCCAATTAACATTATTTGACGGTATCACCAGCGAGCAGCTTGATGAGGCGGTCATCCACACGGCACTACAGAACGTAAAGGATGACCCAGACTTCGACACCATCGCAGCGAGGTTGCTACTCAAGAATATCTATAAGAATATTCTTGGTGACTACCAAACCGACGAAGAGCTGAAGAAGCTCCACGAGAAGAAATTTGCTGAATACATTAAGTTTGGCGTTAAGGAAGGCCTGCTTGATACTCGCATGGCCGATCCAGCTATCTTCGACCTTAAGAAAATCGCTAAAGCACTCGATCCATCACGCGATGGACTTAGCAAGTACCTAGGTGTTGTTACCAACAAGAACCGCTACGCACTCCGTAAACAATCTGGTGCACCGCTTGAAGTTCCACAATTTACGCACATGCGTATTGCTATGGGTCTTAGCTTCAACGAAAAAGACCCAACCGAAGCCGCTATCGACTTTTACAAGCACATGAGTAACCTTGATTACGTACCTGGTGGCTCGACTCGTGTGAACGCCGGTGGCTCATTCCCACAGCTTTCAAACTGTTTCTTACTCGAAGTACAAGATGACATGGAATCGATTGCTAAAGGTATCCGCGACACTATGTGGATCGCGAAGGGTACTGGTGGTATTGGTATTTCCTTGAACAAACTACGTGCAGCTGGTAGCCCAGTTAAAACTACTAACACCGAGTCAACTGGCCCAATTCCGTTCATGAAAATGATTGATACAGCGCTCTTCGCTGTAAGCCGCAAGGGTAAAAAAGCCGGTGCAGCTGCCCTTTACATGGAGAACTGGCACCTTAACTTCCCGCAGTTCCTTGACCTCAAGCAGAACTCTGGTGACCCATACCTCCGTACTCGTTTAGCGAACACCGCTGTGTTTATTAGCGATGAATTCATGAAGCGCGTACAAAAGAACGAAGATTGGTACTTGTTTGACCCAGCAGAGGTTGAAGACCTACCAGAACTCTATGGAGCTGAATTTAGTAAGCGCTACGCTGAATACGTAAAGATGGCCGAAGCCGGTAAGATGCGCGACTTCATTAAGATTCCTGCACTCCAGCAATTCCGTCAAATCTTAACAGTACTGCAGGCAACTAGCCACCCGTGGCTTACTTGGAAAGACACGATTAACGTGCGTGCGCTAAATAACAATACATCAACAATCCACCTTTCGAACCTGTGTACCGAAATTACATTGCCGCAAGACAAAGACAACACAGCTGTATGTAACCTTGTGTCAATTAACCTAAGTGCACACTTAAACGAAGATAAAACGTGGGATTGGGACCGATTGGCTGCTTCAACTCGTTCTGCAATTCGTCAGCTAGATAACTTATGTGACATTACCAACACGCCAATCCCTGAGGCTATGAACTCTAACCTAAAGAACCGCGCATTAGGCTTAGGTGTGATGGGATTCACAGACGTGATTGAAAAACTCAGCTACAGTTATGAGAGTGAGGAAGCGTATGCGCTTATCGACCAGCTGGTTGAGTTCGTAAGCTACCACGCAATTGACGAGTCAGCCGACATGGCCCAAACTCGTGGCACCTACGAAACGTTCAAAGGTAGTGGGTGGAGCAAGGGAATCTTGCCTATTGATACTATCGATGAGCTCGAAACTGACCGCAAGGTGAAGGTAAAGATTAATCGCAAGCACAAGCTTGACTGGGATGGCCTGCGCAAGAAGGTGAAGAAGGGCATGCGAAACGCCACGCTTATGGCAATCGCACCTACCGCAAATATTGCTCACATCGCCGGTACAACCCCTGGTCTCGACCCACAATTTGCTCAAATCTTTAGCCGCTCAACCCTAAACGGCAAGTTCCTAGAAGTGAATACAAACCTTGTTCGTGACCTTAAGAACTTAGGTATTTGGGAAGATGTAAAAGATGAGCTGCTTGCCCGCCAAGGTGATATCCAAGGTATCGACCAAATTCCACAGCACATTAAAGATGTTTATAAAACAAGCTTCCAGCTAAGCCCATATGCATTTATTGAAGTAGCTGCCCGCGCACAAAAATGGGTAGACCAAGCAATTTCACGCAACATGTACCTTGAGACTCGTAACATCGACGATTACGTAGACATTTACACCGAGTGCTGGAAGCGCGGCCTTAAGACCACCTACTACTTGCACGTAAAGCCACGTCACCAAGCCGAGCAATCTACAACTAAGGTGAACAAGTCTGAAGAGTTAGCTAAAACATCTGGCGGTGCCCGCAAAGCCGGATTCGGATTCGCGAAGAAGCAAACAGCGGAAGTGGGTAGCCCATGAAGCAGAAACAAACAATTAAGCAAAACTAGCACATTTAAACAAAATAAGTAAGAAAGGGAAAAGGGAAAAGCGCAGCCCATCCCGAGCGATTTATTCGCTCGCATGGCGCGATGAGAAAAACCGTAGGTTTGTCTCGATTACTCTTGGAGGAGTACCCAAGTGGCTGAAGGGGACGGTTTGCTAAATCGTTAGTACGGAGAGATCTGTAGCGGGAGTTCGAATCTCCCCTCCTCCGCCAAATAAAATTGACAACCATCTGGTTGTCTTTTTTATTTAACGAGGCTGGAGTGATTTGAACTCCCGCGTACTCGCTGCAAGCGAGAGCGGGAAGTTCGGTGTAATGAAGCGAAGAAAAATAAGCTCGATTGTTTTTCGAGCAAATGGAGGAGCGGAGTGAAACGAAGCGATATCTCCCCTCCTCCGCTCGTTTGGAAAATATGTAAACACATTTTCACTGCACATCGCTACGCCGAATCTCGGTGCAAGTGGAGGAGCCAGCATGCTGGCGATATCTCCCCTTCTCTTACTCACAGCATTACCGCAATTCCAAGCTATAATGGAGTAAATGGCACAATCTTTTGCGAATAACGACGTGGCGGCAGCTATTGATCAATGTATTAATCAGTATTTCGAGCAAAGCTTTCGTGATGCGGCTGAAATAGACTCATCTTACCTAAATTTGTGGCGCGCATTACACAAGTTACTCAAAGCAGGTGGCAAGCGATTGCGGCCACAACTAACGCTTATGGCTTATTCGGCCTTTGGTGGAAATGATACAACGAGTATGTTGCCGATTGCAGCCGCGCAGGAGCTTCTGCATGTCAGCTTGCTGATTCATGATGATGTGATTGACCGCGATTATGTTCGCCACAATACGCTCAATATCGCTGGAACATATAAAGATGTGTATGCACAGTATCTCCCTAGCACGGAGGATGCGGTGCATTTTGCTCATGGAGCAGCCATTCTGGCGGGAGATTTAATGCTTTCGGGCGCTCATGAGCTCATATCATCCAGCACTGTGGCGACCGAGCATAAGGTTGCCGCACGCAAGTTGTTGTCGCGGAGCGTATTCGAAGTTGCTGGCGGCGAATTACTTGATACTGAGTTAAGTTTTGTGCCATATACCGACGGCGATGCATTAAAAGTAGCGCGCTATAAAACGGCTGGTTATTCATTTGTGAACCCTCTACTCACAGGCGCAGAAATTGCTGGCGCCTCTAAGGCAGACCTAAAATTATTACAAGCGTTTGGTCTCTCGCTTGGTATTGCGTATCAACTGGTAGATGACTTACTTGGTACATTTGGTGAAACGTCTGCTACTGGCAAATCGACTACGAGCGATATAACCGAGGGCAAACGGACGTTCATGATTGAACAAACGCTAAAAAAATTGTCGGATTCAGATAAGCATCTGTTTTATAAGGGGTTTGGCAAGCAAAATGCCACAGCCCATGACATAAATGAAGTAAAGCGTTTAATCATTGCCGCGGGTGCAAAAGATAAAACCCAGCAAATGATTAAGAGCTATGCCAACAAAGCTCAAGCTGCCCTTGATACGCTGAATCTTGCCCAAAAGCAGCATAAAGATTTTTCTGATTTGATTCGCAGTGTTACCGAGCGGACGTATTAAAAAGCAGGCATTGATAACGCTCGTGCTCCGCATGCTATATCACGATATAGCATTTTGTCGCCTCGGAAACCCGAGCAAGCTCATTTCGCTCGTGCTCCGCATGCTATACTATTTTCATGCAACCCGACCAGTTAGCAGCGCAGCAACCCAACCAGGCGCCCGTAGAAGCGGCGCCGGTAACTACCCTGCCTGAACAACAGCCGATTCAGTGGCAAGCGCCCGAGTATATTCAAGATCATCGCTCTCCGTGGTGGTTCATTAGCTTTTGGGCTGTGGTTGTCGTGTTTATGGTAATAGCCGTAGTGCTAATACGTTCGTGGTCGTTCGCTATATTGATTCCCGCAATGGCGGCAGCTCTCACCATATATTCTCACCGTCCTCCCCGGCAAATGAGCTACGTACTTAGCGATAAAGGCCTCTACATCAACGAAAAACTTCACCCCATGGCTGAATTTAAAAGCTTTGGAGTCATGCGTGAAGAAGCGTGGCCAAGCGTGATGCTTATTCCAGTAAAACGTTTTAGGCCTGGGCTTACGGTGCACTTCCCTGTAGAAGCTGGTGAGGCAATCGTAGATATGCTTGGCAGCCGGATTCCAATGCAAGATATCAAGTTGGATTTCTTCGATAAACTTATTCGACAATTACATCTATAGTTGCTTAAATTACCTCTGTTATGGTATAATCGGACCTGTTCGCTTTTACACGGGCGAAAGTACCTTCTAGTTACAACACTGGGGGCGCGTTACCAAAATTTACGTGCCGCTAGTAAGCACCCGTAGCTCAGCTGGATAGAGCGTCGGCTTGCGGAGCCGAAGGCCATAGGTTCGAATCCTGTCGGGTGTACCAAAGAAATAGACCTAGTTTTTGCTAGGTCTATTTCTTTGGTAGAACGCTGAAAGCGTTCGAGAACCGTCAAGGTTCGGCGCAGTGAGAAAAGGAACGCGAAAGCTTGCTTTCGACCCTTTTCGAACGAAGGAGCGGATGCGCCTGTTGGCGCAGGAGCGATATCCTGTCGCGTTATATCTTGCGTCATCCTGTCGAAATTCTTTATATAAATGTATAATAACCATAAGCATGTGTAGGCGGAATTTTTTGCTTTGGGATAACGACAGGAGCTATAGTTAATGGCTCGTCTTCCCGTCCCCGGTCAAGATTCCGGTACTTGGGGTAGT
>CAZVUR010000059.1:0-4942 GCA_964629385.1 uncultured Candidatus Saccharibacteria bacterium
GACCTTATGAGGCATTTTATGGCAGTAGAGTAAGGCGCCCGAGCAGATACTTTGCTTATGGTAGAATTATCTTATGAAATCGTGGGCAAAACAAACAGGGTTCACCATAGTCGAACTTCTTATTGTTATTGTAGTTATCGCAATTTTGGCGGCAATCACAATTGTTGCCTACAATGGCATTCAAGATCGTTCTCGTGACTCTATACGTGCGCATGATTTAGCAAATATAAAAAAAGCACTGCTAGCATACGACGCTGCCTATGGGGGAGTGAAAAGAGTATCCACATATAATACTAGTGGGTCAACCCACGGTGGCTGGGATGTTAGTACAGATCCAAACTGGTTGGCATTCTTAAAAACTGAGTACGGCAATATGCCTTCAGATCCTCGTAATACAATGCCTTATACAGCCAATGGCCCCGATCCAAGTAATCGCGTATATTTTTATTATTGTTACAATCAGGGTGCCGGTAATCTTCCTGCAACCCCAAATGTGCGGATTGGGTACTTTAAAGAAAGTGGAGCCGGTGTGAATGAAAATTTCCCTGTTACAAGCTGTCTATAACCCCGGTTTTTATAAGCGATCAGGCTTTACAATTGTCGAACTTCTTATTGTAATCGTCGTGATTGCTATTCTGGCCGCCATTACAATTGTCGCCTATAACGGTGTTCAAGCCAGGGCAAAAAATGCTCAAACAGTGCAGGCTGTTACCCAGTGGGTAAAGGCGGTGAAAATGTACAACTTAGATACGGACACTTGGCCAACTGGAACATCTTGCTTAGGGGATATAGACACATACCAGGGTGATGCCGGTGCATGCTGGAGTAACGGCGCCTATGTTGCTAACAGTACGTTTATAAACTTCATTAAGCCATATATGGGTAATAAAGCTGCAATTCCAGCGCTCGATAAAATTGAAACAACTGCCAGCGGTGTATGGACAAGGGGTGGCCGGTATGACAACTCAGGCGGAACGCATTCAGTCTATTTTGTACAACAAGGCGTGAACGTATGCCCAAAAATTTCCGGGCTAGATAATACCTACCAATCTACATATTCGAATGGGAATGCTCAGTGTGGCGGTTCAATCCTCTAAAGTGTTGGCTTTTGATATTACCAACTGTCTTTAGCGACAGGGTGCATCTCTGTTATAATTAACAGATATGAACACCCAAGAAATCCGCAATGCTTACATTAAGTTTTTTGAAGAACGCGGCCATGCAGCTATTAAGCGCGCACCGCTCGTATTAGAAAACGATCCCACGACTCTTTTTACCGGTTCGGGTATGCAGCCGATTATTCCATACCTTCTAGGCGAAGCACACGAAAAAGGCAGTCGCTTGGTCGACTCACAAACTTGTTTACGCGCACAAGATATCGATGACATCGGTGACAACCGTCACACGACATTTTTTGAAATGCTTGGTAACTGGAGCTTGGGTGATTACTTCAAAGAACAACAAATCAACTGGATGTGGGAATTCCTATCAGATGTAGTCGAACTCGATATGAGCAAACTGTACGTTACCTGCTACAGCGGTAACGAGCAATTTGGCATTCCAAAAGATACCGAAGCAGCCAATGTATGGGTTGGGCTCTTTGAAGCCAAGGGGCTCTCAAATGGTCAGGCCGAAATTGGTTCAGAAGAAGCTGGCTACGAACGAGGCATGAAAGAAGGCGAACGAATTTTTTATTACGATGGCAGTAAAAACTGGTGGAGCCGCAATGGTAACGAAGCCAACACGCCAGTCGGTGATCCATGTGGCCCGGATAGTGAAATGTTTTATGATTTTGGCACGCCACACAATCCTGATTTTGGTGAGCACTGCCACCCGAACTGTGACTGTGGCCGTTTTATGGAAATCGGTAATAACGTGTTCATGGCTTATAAAAAAGTTGCCGAAGGCCAGTTTGAAAAACTCGAAAAACCAAATGTCGACCATGGTTCTGGCTTGGAGCGTATTGCCGCCGCCAAACTAAACGACCCAGACGTATTCAAAATCAGCCTGATGTGGCCGATTATCGAAAAATTGCAGCAACTAAGTAGCAAAAAGTACGAAAGCCACACCGAAAGCATGCGAGTAATCGCCGACCATCTACGTGCCGCCACATTTATGGCAGTTGATGGTTGCAAGCCAAGCAATAAGCAGCAGGGTTATGTGATGCGCCGGTTGCTACGCCGGGCAATTCGTTACAGTTTTGATTTAGGTATTGAGCAGAATTTCATGCAAGAAATCGTACCGGTAATTGCAGATTTATATCACAATGATTTCCCAGAAGTTGCCGACAATCGCGATGAGGTGATTGCGGTGCTTGTAAAAGAAGAAAAGGCCTTTAGACAAACTCTTCGTAAAGGCTTGAAGCAACTTGAGAAGTTTGCCGAAGAAGGTTTGACTGGCGTCGAATTATTTACGCTTTACGATACATACGGTTTCCCAGTGGAGCTTTCAACAGAAGAAGCTTACAAACAGAACTTACAGCTTTCTGAAAACTGGCGCACTGAATTCGACGGTCAAATGCAAGAGCAGCGCGCACGGTCACAAACCGCAGCAAAAGGTGTATTCAAGGGTGGCCTTGGCGGCCAAACCTTGCAGCATAAAAAGTACCACACTGCCACGCACTTGATGTACCAAGCGCTTCGTGATGTATTAGGTGACCATGTGGTGCAGCGGGGAAGCAACATTACCGAAGAACGTTTGCGTTTTGACTTTAGCCACGATGGAAAAGTAACACGCGAACAACTCGACGAAGTCGAAGCAATCGTAAACCGCGAAATCGCCAAAGATCTACAGATTAGTTTTGCCGAATACCCAACCGAAGAGGCAACCGGCCCGCTTGGCGCATTAGGCCAATTCGGTGACCGCTACGGCGATACGGTAAAGGTGTACAGCATGAAAGACCAAAACTCGCCCGAAGGTGAGCGACCGTTCAGTTTCGAAATTTGCGGTGGCCCACACGTTGACCACACGTTACAGCTGTTTGAAGACGGTAAGAAATTCAAGATTCTTAAAGAAGAAGCCTCAAGCGCCGGTATCCGTCGAATTAAAGCAGTCCTGGTTTAAGCCGAGAATGTATCGTTCGACAAATCATCGAGTGCTTTATGCAGTATATCGATACGATTCGGAACAACATCTGATGATTCAGCAAGATTTGTCAGGGTTTGAGGCGATAACCCGTCGCTACTTGTGTGAACAAGCTGAATACCATCACTTTTAATCGCGCCATCTTTAGTGATTTGTACGTCGTATACGAGTGCCTGATCAATGTCGACACCGGCACCAAGGTTGGCGAGCGCGCTAACAGATAAGCGGCGCCTTATGACATTATTAACACGGCCATCGATTAATTCAATTCGTTTTCCAGATGCGTAACCATCACTTGTTAGGGTGGTGACAGTTGTTTGATAATAATCGCTGCCTGCTTTGTAGTGGGCGCCACGGTTCATATCATTGAAGAGCGCCAATACAAGTGCTCGGGCCGTTAACACCCTGTCTTGTAGCTGGGATACTTCACCATGCTCTGGAGCATAGTCTTCCATATCTTCAAGCATATGTTCTAAATCAAGAATGGTTGGGCCAAGTGATTTACCGCGAACACTTTTGCTGGTTCTCATCCAGGTTTCACCGTCGCCGAGTAGATTGTAGTGAGAGTGAATACCTGCAGGCCGATGATTAGTCTGGATTTCAGCTCTAAATTGGCCACTTTTAGTTTCGCTATAGCCAACTGAAACGTGGGCTACTCCATCCCCTGGTTGCGGGCTCCGGTAATCTTTTAAAATTCTTGATTTTTGTTCAGGATCAATCCCCATGATGAACACGCCCTGCAAAAAAGTATCAATTTTTTTAGCAAGTTCAAGCTGCTCCGTGATATCTGGAGATAACCGTTTTGCACCGGTGTTCTCAGTGCCATGAAGCAACTCTGGGAAGTTCATATTCATAATTATAACACAAATTGATATAAATTACAATATTTCTATCCCAAACTTGGTGTTTGATATATAATGGAAACACTTATGGTATTCGAAAAACTTCGTGAACTCAAAGAAGCCCGCCAGGAATCTGACGATAAGCAGCACATAGTGGCACTAGATATCGGTACGGAATTCGTAAAAGCACTGATTGCCAAAATGGAAGACGACCAACTCAAGATCGTTGGGGTAGGGCGTAAACGCCAAGATGTCAGCGACATGCACTCTGGTGCGATTGCCGATATTGCAGGGGTAGTCCAAAACTGCGAGGCAGCACTGAGTGACGCCGAAGAGCAGGCAGGCCTACAAGCAAAGCGCGTTGTAATCGGTATTGCTGGTGAGCTGGTAAAAGGGGTGACAAACACCATCCGCTACCGTCGCCCGCAACCAGACCGGCCACTCGATGTAGCCGAGATGGAATTTATCATCGAAAAAGTACAAGAGCGGGCACAAGGTAAGGCCCAAAAGCAAATCGCGCTCGAAACCGGCAACGAAGAAGTCGAAGTCAAACTCGTTAACTCTGCCTTAGTAAGCATTCATATCGATGGCTACAAAGTCAGCAATCCGATTGGGTTCCAAGGTAAAGACGTGGCTGTTCAAATTTACACAGCCTTCGCACCAATGGTACATATCGGTGCCCTGGAGCGTGTAGCCGACGAATTAGCACTTGAACTGGTGGCGGTTGCCGCCGAGCCATTTGCGGTAAGCCGGAGCGTGCTTGGCAACGATGCCTCGAGCACCTTTACGGCAATTCTAGCCGATGTTGGTGGTGGTACAACCGATATTGCCGTTGTAAACGACGGTGGTGTAGAAGGTACGCGCATGTTTGGTATTGGCGGCCGTAGCTTTACCCGCACGATTGCCAGTGAGATGGATTTAACCTATAAAGATGCCGAAAAACTCAAAATGAACTTGGGCCACGAGCAAATTAAGCCAAGTGTAAAAAAGCAGGCCGAAGAAGCAATCGATAAAAC
>CAZVUR010000060.1:0-4842 GCA_964629385.1 uncultured Candidatus Saccharibacteria bacterium
CTGGTCATCTGGACTGATTTTCTTTACGCTCGCACGAACTTTCATGAGCTTGCCAAAAAATCCTTTCCTAAGTTAAAAATTAATATTTTGAACGATTAGCGCGATACGCTTGGTCGTTCGTCCCGTAGGCGGAAGCTAATTCGTCCCTTCGTAAGATCGTAAGGGGTCATCTCAACTTCTACCTTATCGCCCGGCACTAGACGGATGTAATGCTTGCGCATCTTGCCGCTGATATGAGCGATAATACTATGGCCGTTCTCAAGTTCTACCTTGAATTGAGTGTTAGGCAGTGCTTCCACTACCTTGCCTTCCATCTTGATAACTTCCTTTTGTCCAGCCATAAATACTAAGTATGAATTATACAGCAAACAGTGGTAAAGGTAAAGAGCTTTATAAGAGAATTCCCTCGCGTTTTTGGCGGGAGATATTACGTTCGATTGCTTACTATTGTAGCTGATTTAGATACGACGTCAAGAAAACTATTTTGCAACAGCACGTACTATCAAGCGGCTATCGAATTCTTTTTGACTTGGAATCCATTTACCACTATCGGTAATCAAGCTTAGCTCTTCTTTGCCCGAGCTCGTAGCGGTCATTACTTCTGTCATGCCAGTTTTGTTGAATTGTTCGAGTGGTTCTTCTTTTATTTCTGTGACTTCGTACTTAATAACTTTTCCATCGCCGCGCTCAATCTTTATCACGTCGCGTTTTTCTAATTTCTGTAATTTTGAAAATGTTCCGTCACGGCTTATACCAACATTTCGACCTGTTATTACCGAAGAGCCGTAGCCTTTAGTACCTGGCTGGACACTTTTGTTAAACCACACTACGTCGTCAAGATTACTCGGCATGGTGAACATCTTTCGCTCATTAAGCCCTGCTTGTTGCACGCGGGCTTTTACTAGGAAATCGTCGATTATTAGGAATCGGGGCTGCGTAGCATTTACCTTGTACGCTGCAACCTGCTGACGCGTAAGCTTGGATTCATCTACTGACCCGTCGGCCGCGGCAACTGGCAGCGGTAAGGGAGATAACTCCCCTGTTTTAAACCACCTGACTCCATAAAATGCATAGGCGGCTAGTAATGCTAAGAATGCAAGTAAAATAAGCCATCGAAACAGATGAAACTCACGTTTATGCTGAATGTGTAAGCCCGACATATTGTTTATTTCCTCACTAAACAAAGCTATAATACCATATACATAAGCAATTTAGCAAACCGCTAGACTAGTGAAACAGCCTTACTACTTGTAATCGTCGTAGGTAACCATGAGAGCACGCGAGTTGATCTGGCGTAGCGATTCTAATGCAACGGATACCACAATCAGCACACCAGTACCACCTACGGCAAGGTTGCTGTTTTGCACGCCAGCTAGGTGATATAACAGGTACTCGGCAATGAATGGTAACACGGCAATAAGTCCAAGCACGACTGATCCAAATAGAATCAAGCGATTCATAGTCATTGAAAGGTATTTCTCCGTTTGCTCACCAGGGCGCACTCCTTCAATAAATCCACCTTGCTTTTGAAGGTTCTCGGCGATTTCGTTGGCGTTAAATACAATCCCAGTGTAGAAGTACGTAAATGCAATCACCAATACAAAGTAAAGGCTTGGATAAATGAAGGCCTGCCATGTTTCACCAGTAAATGAACCAGGGTTTGGTGTCTGGAACCAAGTAACAAGATTATTACCGATTTCAACATAAGCGGGATTACCGGTGGCAATTAACACCTGGCCGATAAACGCCGGGAGGCTTAGAAACGCTACCGCGAAGATCACGGGAATCACACCGGCCGCGATTAGCTTCATTGGCAAGATACTTTTTACGCCACCATAATTTGAGTTACCTTGAACACGTTTTGCGTAATTAATTGTAATCACTCTTTGCGCTTCATTAATCTTAACGAGGATGTAAAGTACCGCCAAGGAAGCCAGGGCCATTGCTAATACAACCCAGAACGCTAATGGATTAATCGGCACGGTAAACCAATTGAAAATGTGCAGGGTACCATTCGATGTGTCAAACAATGAGGCGCCGATAGTTTGCAAAGTTTGCGGTAGTTGACTCACGATTCCAGCGAAAATAAGTAAGCTCAAACCATTTCCTACCCCTTGTTCGGTCATGATTTCACCCAGCCACATGAGCAGCATTGAACCAGCTGTCATCGCACCAACTGCTACTGTCCATTCCATAAGAGTGGTATCACCTAATCCGGATGTAGTATTACCGGCAAGGACTGATTGACGAAGGATATAAATAAATGCTATCGACTGGACGACGGCCAGTGGTAAAGCGATAATACGCGTCCATTGCTGGATCTTGCGACGGCCTGATTCACCGTCTTTATGAAGTTCTTCCAGTTTTGGAATCGCCTTCGTAAGTAACTGCGTGATTACGCTAGCAGTAATAAATGGACTTAAGCCCACTAACACGATAGAAAAACTGGCTAGTGCCCCACCGGACAACAGATTCAGGAATCCTCCAAAATCACTTCCAGATACCACACTATTAATAACTTCGCGTAGTTGCGTGGGCTCTGCGAGCGGCACTGGGATATGCGCCAGGAATCGGTACACGACTACCAGGCCAAGAACGATAAACAGGCGCCTGCGCATATCGTTATTACGTAATGATTTTAGAATTGTTTTCCAGTTCATTCTGTCTTATACCCTCTGAATTCTTCGGTCTTTATTGTTCCGCTCCGTAGTATACTTTTTCTAGTATACTACGAGGCAGTCAACAAATAACTACTTATCAGCTTTTTCAGCTTCTTTTTGACTCTTTTGGAGCGGTGTAGCAGTTGCATTAAAAGCACCGCCAGCTTTAGTAATAGCTTCTTTTACGCTGGCACTGGCTGCCTGGACGTTAAGCGTTACTTTTGCAGTAAGCTCGCCACGAGCAATCACTTTTACCGTATGGAACGGTGTTGCAATTAAGCCAGCTTCGTAAAGCGCGAAGTTATCGACAGTCTTGCCGCCAAACGCGTTCAGGTGATCCATGTACACAACTTGCGCTGGTGTACGGAGGCTTTTAAACCCGCGGTTCTTCGGAATAGCCTGCACTAACGCGCGCTGACCACCCTGGAAACTAGCAGCTAGCTTTTTACCAGTACGTGCACCCTGACCCTTAGTACCACGGCCAGCAGTTTTACCGCCGCCAGCTGAGATGCCACGGCCTACACGCTTCTTATTTTTATTCGCACTAACCTGGAGTTCGTTATATTTCATTACTTCTTCTCCTCATCAGTAGCCTTTTTAGTAGCAGGCTTCTTAGTTTTTGGAGCATTCAACCATTGGTCTTTTGGAACCTGGCTTTTCAAGGCTTCAATAGTTGCGTACGCAATATTCACCTTGTTAGTAGAACCAAGACTTTTAGAAAGTAGGTTTGTAATGCTGGTTACACCAATTATTTGGCGAACAACACCACCGGCAATAATACCAGTACCAGGCGCTGCTGGCTTAAGTAGTACGCGAGCACCACTTAGCTTCACTTCAGCGTCGTGCGGAATAGTTGTGTTGATAACCGGAACGGTAATCATGTTCTTCTTAGCAACATCGGTAGCTTTAGCAATGGCAGTCTGTACGTCTGCACCTTTAGCAACCCCTACACCAACCTTAGTTTTGCGGTCACCTACAACAACGAGGGCCTTAAAGCGGAAACGACGTCCACCCTTTACCACACGGGCAACACGGTCGATGTTAATTACTTGTTCTTCAAATTGTTTTGGTTCTTCAACGCGTGGTGCGTTGCGTCGGTCATCCCGACGGCCGCCACGTGGTCGTGAAGCGTTTCCAGCTTCAGCACGTGGGGTAGTTTGAGCTGTATTTTCAGCCATACTAGAATTCCAGTCCTTCCTTACGGGCCGCGTCGGCCAGTGCTTTTAATCGTCCTGCGTATGCTCGGCCGTTACGGTCGAATACTACAGTGGTTACTTTCGCTTTGGCAGCTTTTTTGGCAATCTCAGCACCAACAGTAGCAGCCTTTTCAGTCATAGTACCGGCTGCCTTTTTGCCTACAGTTGTCGCTGCAGCGAGTGTTACACCCTTAGCGTCGTCAATAATCTGAGCGCTTACGTGTACGTTGCTGATAGTTACGGTTAGGCGTGGGCGTTCTGCGGTACCATGTACTTTTGAGCGTACGCGATTTTTACGAAGATTTTTATTCAGCAGTTTCTTAGCTAAGTGATTCATGATTATTTACCAGCCTTTCCTGCCTTACGCAAAATTACTTCATCCGAGTACTTAATGCCCTTACCCTTGTATGGTTCAGGCTTCTTTAGTGAGCGGATCTCAGCAGCAACTTGGCCAACAGCTTGCTTGTCGATACCATTTACTACGATTTCCATCTTGTTAACAGTTAGGGATACACCGTCCTGAGCTTTGTATTTAACCGGGTGGCTAAAGCCTAACTGCATTTCGATCTCCTGGCCGCCACCGGCAACACGGAATCCAACACCGTTTACTTCTAGTTTCTTTTCGAAACCTTGTGTTACACCAACAACCGCGTTGTTTAGTAGTGCACGCTGCAAACCGTGTTGGCTTTTAGCGATTTTTTGGTCGTCCTTGCGAACAACTGTTGCAACTCCATCTTCTACGGTAACTGTTACGTCACTCAGATGGGGTACAACGAGCTTGCCCTTAGGGCCTTCAACGTTGATAACATCTGAATCGACTGTGATTGTCACGCCTGATGGGATTTCAATTGGTAGTTTTCCAATTCGACTCATATCTTACCTTTCTTTATCCTAATAAACCTTTAGGAGCACTTCACCACCAAGGCGCTGCTTTACAGCTTCTTGGCCAGTGATGACACCCTTAGATGTTGATACTAGCACGATAC
>CAZVUR010000061.1:0-4838 GCA_964629385.1 uncultured Candidatus Saccharibacteria bacterium
AGAAGTCAAGCTCGTCAGCGGCGATTATACTGCCACAAGTGGGAAACTAGCACGGTGCCGAATTATACAAATAACCCTCCGAATAGGAGGGTTTTTGTTATAATTCGATACTTTGTCAATTATTCCACTTCTGGCCAGTGTAGCCCCAGGCGATTAAGAAGCTAGGAAATGAGTGAAAAAGTTTAGCTCGCTCAACTTTTTTCGAATGACGACGGTTCGCCATTCAAATCTTGATTTGAATGATTCTGCCACAAGTGGCCAAGTATTGACAAAACAAACCACTTATGCTAGTATTTACCAAAGACTAATCAAAAATAAAAAAGGCACTTTAAAATGAACGAGCAATTACCAAAAGTTGAAACTATGCGCGAAATGGATCGTCAGATTAAGGCACATCCTAAATATCTAGATCATATCAAAGAAAACGGAAAGCCAGAGCTAATTGAAGATAAAGACGAAGCGCTTGAAGTTGCACATAAGACCTATTCTCTTGAGTCAGACTATGTTAATCATCTCGGTGCAATAGCGTTTTATACAGAAAACGGCCACAATTATAACGGACATCTAAGTAAGGATGATCGTCACGAAGTGGCTCGCGGAATATATGATAGTGCTCAAAATTTACGTATCAAGGCAGATGTGCTTGGTGCGAAGGTCAGCGAAGCTTACAAAAATGGTGCTGAATTCCTTGACCTTTCCAGTGATGAATTCACCACTGCACTTGCAGAGGCTCCAGTATATCGCAAAGCTGCAATCGTTAAAGCTCGCAAAGCAGTACCTGGAGAGATTATTGTTACCATAACTCCTGACGGAGTAGAAGAAGGTCGTAACACTGCTGGCGATGACGACCATGTTGTAACCGGCGCTAATGGTGCTGACTTCATTTTACCTGGCGAGAAATTCAATAAGCTATATGAAGAAACTGAAGAAACTGGTGTATTTCAGTCTCGTGGTATGGCGCGTATCATCGACAACCCAACCGGCAAGAAGATTGGTATCCTAGCTCCATGGGGTGAAATGCAATACGGTGACAGTGAGTCTAAGATTGCCGTTCAGTATGACCCTCAGAATCCAGATGTAGTTGGTACCGATCGATATATCCTTGATAAGACTGAATTTGCGGCTTACAAAGAAGCTTAAAGATCTAACCAAATTCAAAAAGACCATCCAAAAAGGTGGTCTTTTTCTTTTAGGCTTTCTTTCAGCAATTTCTCAGCTTCAAACCTTAAAATTATGAGCAATGCAGCGACTACTCAACCTGGCTAGACGTGCAAAAAATTACATAAACACTCATAGAAAACAAAGTATATTCGCGAGTGTTACTGCTGTCGTACTTATGTATGCGGCAATTTTTATATTACCCCAACCTGTACAGTTTAGTTATTCGGGTAATAGCTGCGCAGACCGTCTAACGGTTTTGCCACAGATTCAAAAGTCGCCAGATAATTCTAAGTTTGATATATCATTCCAGAATAATGTAAAAGTAGGTTCGCTCGCACTGGCTAGCTTCAAAACGTGTGTTGCTCCAACCGCACCGCCAAAAGAGGGTACGGTTATCGTGGCGACTGCGCCATTTGGCTCGCTGATAGCGCGGTCACACCTTGCTATTGATGTGCCTACGCTTCCTAAGGTAAGTACCACCACGCTTAGTAAGCCATTTCCAGCCTCTAAGCCACTGGATATACCTTTGAATACTGCTGACGAAACGTTTAGCTACACGCTACGCGCGGTAGAGGGCATAGCTGCGTGTGAACCGGCGAGTAAATTTATTCGATGTGACGTGCCAAAACTCGCCCTTAAGCAAGATGAACAATATGAAGTAAAATTAGTGCGTGAATTTGATGGAAAGCAGGCAAGGGAGCTGGTATCGATGTCAGTTCGTACTCTTAAGGCAACAAGTATTATTGATTGGTCAGTAAAACCAGGCCAAATTATTTATGACAAACCCAAAGAATTTACTTACAAAACTGATAAAAACTTGGCATCAGCGGACGTGCTATTAACTAGTTTAGGCGACACGCCAAAAGAGGTGCCGATTAAAGCAGTAGCGGCTGATAAGACTATAACTATTTCTTTATCAAACGAGCTTGAGCGTGAGAAAAAATACGAATTTACTATTAAAAACGTAGAGGCAGCCGATGGTAGTACCTTGGTAGAGCCGTACAAAGTACCGTTTGAGGTTTCGGGTGGCCCAAAGGTAAAAGCTATTAATGTGGGTGCGTCACGGGTTAATAGCAACGCCGTAATTACATTAGACTTCGACCAGCCGCTGGCCGATACGCAGCCAATTACTGACGTTGTACGATTTGGCGGCGGCGCAGCTACTATTGCAAAGGTTTCGCCAGCCCGTGTTACGGTGGCTTTATCTAATTTACCGCGCTGTGCGCCGTTCAGTATTGATATTGTTGCCGGGCTAAAAAGCAATTATGATATTGCCACAACGACGCCATGGAAGTTCTCATCACGCACCATTTGCTATAGTTTGAGTACTATCGGTACATCGGTAAAAGGCAGGGCAATTAACGCGTATACTTTTGGCACAAGTGGCCCTATAACTCTATATGTTGGGGCTCTGCACGGCAACGAAGTCAGCTCGAGTTTAATTCTACAAGATTGGATAAGCGAGCTTGAAGCTAACTACAGCCGCATACCAGCTAATACGCAGGTTGTAGTCGTGCCTACGGTAAATCCTGATGGGGTGGCGGCTGGCACTCGCAATAACGCAAGGAACGTAAACTTAAACCGTAACTTCCCAACGAACAACTGGACAAAAGATATTAACGATACAAACGGCACGGTAGCGGGCGGGGGAGGGTCGGCGCCACTGTCGGAACCAGAGGCAAAGGCATTGGCTAACTTGTCATCATCATTACGGCCGCGCCTTATGCTGTCGTACCATGCAGTCGGCAGCTTGGTCGTGGGTGACCCAGGGGGTTACTCGGCCGGTTATGCAGCCAAATACGCCAACATGGTGGGCTACCGTAATGCCACGGGTCAATCAACAGGTACATTTGATTACGATATAACCGGTTCGTATGAGGATTGGACAATTCAAAAAGCTGGAATCCCAAGTATGGTTATCGAGCTTGGCAGCTACTCATACCGCAGCTTTGCACACCATAAAGAAGCATTTTGGGCGATGCTGCAGTAGAGTGATATAGTAGTAACAGATATGTGCATGGGGTGTTCAATAGGGTACGGGGCAACAGCTGGCGTGATGATGCTGGCTTCTTCTGCGACTACTGTTACGAATAATCCGGCAAACTACTCGTCTATGCGCGAAACGCTCAAAGAAATCCAACTACCTGAAATTAAGCAGCCAGAATGGCTAAAGAAGCAACTTGCCGCTGAAGCTGCCGAAGCGGCAAAAGCTAAAAAAGCCGCTACCACCATGACGGTTACATACGATGTGGCTACAAAAGGCGCCGTGTACGCCAGTTTAAGCGAATTCAAGCTACTGGCTAATCAAACGTTGAATGATAGCCGTGGTTGGGCGCGCATGAATGTGCAGTTCGTTGAGGTAGCTAATGGGGGTATGTTTACGCTGGTACTTTCTGAAGCCAGTCAGCTTCCAGCCTTTAGTAGCGGCTGTAGTGCTGAGTATAGCTGTAACGTTGGCCGTTACGTAGTAATTAACCAAGATCGCTGGATGGGCGCTACCCCGAGCTGGAACAACGCTGGTGGTAGCTTGCGCGATTACCGGCACATGGTAGTGAATCACGAAACAGGGCACTGGCTGGGGCATGACCATCAAAGTTGTGGCGGAGCTGGCCAATTGGCACCTGTTATGCAGCAGCAATCAATCGACTTACAGGGCTGTTCGTTTAACCCATGGCCACTGCCGAGTGAGCTGTGGAGTACGAGGCTAGGTATTTAGTATGAAAATCCCTGAGCGTGCATCTGTTATAAAGCAAAAACGAACGTGGCTCATAGTGGCCGTAGTTTTAGTTGTGATTATTGCCGGCGTGGCGATTCTATCTGATCTGCGCTATGCCAATGTAAGCAAAAGTCTTAATAACGACTATCGCCGCGCCAAGCAGTCGGCCCAAGCTATAGTACCCGATAGCAAAGCAGGTCGCGAAGATCGTTTAAAGGCGGTTAATGAACTTAGTATACAGGTAACCGTGAAATGCCAGGGTGAGTGGTGGAACGCCTGGTACGGCGTGCTTATTCCTTCGGCACAAGAACGTGTGAAAGACTGTATGGCGAAGACTATCAAGCTACGTGCTATTTCCCAGGCAGCTAACAGGCTACAGGAGTACTTAAAAGATGACGATAAGGTAAGCAAGACGCTTGAGGTACTAAAAATAGCTACCGGTTCGAATGACTGGCAAAAAACGGCGCTAGCAAGTGCCGAGAGCACCAGGAGAGACCTAGAAAAAATAGCAGTGACGAAAGACAATAAAGTGCTCCTTGCTACATCAAAAGAAAAAGTAAGTGCCATCATTGCTAAATGGAACGCATTGAATACGGCTGCCTCTAAACAAGATAAGACAGCCTACCTGCAGGCACAGACTGAGCTTGCTGGTAGTTATGCGGACTTAGGGGCGATTAGCGATGTGTCGGACGCACAAGTAGAAAAGCTAGTTGGCGCCTTATACGCCAAGAGTAGTATGCTGTAATAATTAGTCATACTAACAAAAAAGGAAACGACCTGTCTCGCAGAGCAGGTCGTTTTAATGCCTAAACCAAGTTTTCATGATTCAAACAGGTGCCTTCCCGACTTGTGATAATTCGCAGTAATCACAAGGCTTACCCCTAATATATAGCACGACATGCATAAACGCAATAGTTTTTAAAACATAAAAATGTATATGGTAAATATTGACAAAAAGCAT
>CAZVUR010000062.1:0-4706 GCA_964629385.1 uncultured Candidatus Saccharibacteria bacterium
AAGAAGCCCGAGGTAGATGACTAACGCATCGTTCGTGCTTCAATAACTTAATACTAGCAAAAATATAGCTAAATGTCAATAATCTTACCGTGCCGAGTGATGAATTTTATAGCTGTAACTCTTGGTAATTCTTAGAGTTTTCTATAAAGTTCACGTTGCACGGCTTTATCGGGGATGCCCTTCATGCGACGAGCGGTGAAGATTATTTTATGTGATTGCCAACTGCCTAACTTAAGGTTTCACTCTATGGCCTTGATATTGCTGGCGCGTGGTGATTTCATCTCCCATCTTTCGCCATCGATCATGACATCGGGGGTTGATTGGTATTTAGCATTGCTGGGTTGCAAAAACTCAACAATATGGCCAGCATCTGCTAGCTTATCGGCCATATATTGCTCATGTGGCCAAACATTCAAGCCGGCACTTTTTATAACTTTTCCGACATGTTTTGCCATATTACCAATTATATCAATTACAACACCTTACTACCACTTGAGAAAACATGCGAATTACAGTATAATGTCATATTGATATGCCAAAACGAACCCATCAACCACACACACGTCATCGTGCTAAAACACACGGTTTTCGTGCACGTGTTTCAACCAAAGCTGGCCGCGCCGTTTTAAAGCGCCGCCGTGCAAAAGGCCGCGCACGTTTGGCGATTTAACGCAAACCACGCGCCTTTAAATACCCCAGGTATGTATGCCGGGGTATTTTTATATATACTAGTAAGTACCAATGTTAGCTTCCAAGAATAGATTTCATGGCCATGGCAGTCTCCGCTTCGTGTACGCGCGCGGTAAAGTTAGCCGTTCTAAATATTTCATATGTAAATACAGCCATAACCCACGCCGGGCAACTCCCAGGGTTGCGGTGGTAGTAAGTAAAAAAGTTGTAAAATCAGCGGTCAAACGCAACCGGATTCGCCGCCGCATGTACGAAGCAATCAGGCTGGAGTTACCAGATATCTCTAGGCAAACCGATGTAGTATATATTGTGGTTTCCCCAGAAATACTAGTTATTCCACATAGCGAACTCATAGGGGCAATTAGGCGCACATTACAGGCGGCAGAACTCTACAAAGTAGCTGCAAAATGATATACTACCAGTAATATCATTTACTAATTTACCCAAGGCGGTGTATGAACATTTTTGAGCTTGTTGTCGTTCAGCCTATATTTAACCTCTTGATGGGCCTGTATGCTATTTTGCCGGGTCATGATTTTGGTGTAGCAATTATTATCTTTACGGTTATTGTGCGGTTCGCGCTCTATCCACTCACGCGAAGCATGTTGCATCAGTCGAAAGCAATGCGTAAATTGCAGCCCGAACTCGCACGCATTAAAAAGCAAACCAAAGGCAACAAGCAAGCCGAAAGCCTTGCTATGATGGAGCTATACAAAAAGAACGGTGTTAACCCGTTCCGCTCGATTGGCATTTTACTGATCCAGCTGCCGATTTTTATTGCCTTGTTCCAGGTAATACAAATCTTTACTACGCGTCGGGCTGAAATCGAGCAATTTACCTACGAGTTCTTAAAGCAGTTCGAACCAATTAAAGAGGTGCTTGCAAACCCTGCAAGTTTCAATGAAAAATTGTTCGGCATTGTCGACCTTACCCAGTCGGCGTTCCACAACGGCCAAATTAACTTCTTCTTGCTGCTTTTGGCGGTTGTAGCGGGTATTACCCAGTACATCATGAGCAAGCAAACTATGCCGCAAACCGAAAGCAAGCGTCGCATTCGCGATATTATGGCCGAGGCTGCCGATGGTAAGCAGGCCGATCAAGCAGAGATGAACGCTATCGTTATGCAGCGTATGAGCAAAGTGCTGCCGTTCTTCATGTTCTTTATCATGATTAGTGTGCCAGGCGCACTGGCGCTATACTACGCCGTGTCAAACTTGGTTGCAGTCGGCCAGCAGGCATACTTACTTCGCCGCGACGAAGATGAGCTAGAAGAACTTGCCGAAGAAGCAACCGAAAAGCCAGTAAATCACAAGAAATCACCCAAAAAGCCAACGCAAGTAAGTGAGAAGAAGTCATCTGGTGGTGGGGCAACCGTGACGCGTATAGTAGCCAAAGATTCAGGGAGAAAATAATGGATCACGAAGCCAGCCTAGCCTATGCAAAAAAATACCTCGAAGACCTACTAAGCTTCTTTGAAGTAAATGTTGATATCGACGCCCATATTGAGGGCGACGTGATTGAACTGAGCGTTCCTTCCACTGAAAGTAACAGTATTTTGATTGGTCGCGGAGCCGAAACGCTTCGTAGTATGCAGTACGCTGTGTCTACCGTGCTTCGCAATAAAGATGCCGCTCTAGTGCGGGTAAACATTGATATTGCCGACTACAAAAAGCAACGCGCCGATAAAATTGCCGAACAGGCCAGGGGATGGATGGAAAAGGTGCGCGCCACCGGTGATAGCCACGTGGCAAACTTAAATGCCGCCGATCGCCGAGTGGTACACCAAGTGGCAACCGAATTCGAAGATATCGAGACCTTCAGTGAAGGGGAGGGGCGAGACCGCAGGATTATTATCGCCCAAAAAAGCTCGTAATAAAAAACATAGTAAGCGAACAAAGTAACAAAAAAGCAAATGCCAGCAGTACATTCAACCATTTAGTTGAATGTACTTTTTACATACTCTATTTATCGTTAAGCGCGTTCATGTATAGTGCGTGGGTTTGCTCTGCCATGCGTCGCCATGAATACTTATCAGCCTGCGCATAGCCTTTTTGTATCAACTCATTGCGCCGCGTTTCGTTACTAATCACACGCCATATAGCTGCCGCCATATCATCTACATCATTTGGATTAAAGTATTCGGCTGCATCGCCATGTACCTCTGGCAAACAGGTGGTGTTACTGCTAATAACCGGCGCACCCGATATCATTGCCTCTAGGCCAGGCAGCCCGAATCCTTCCATGAGTGATGGGAATACATACGCCGCTGTGTGCTGGTAAAGCCAGGCTAACTGTTCGTCGGGTAAAAAGCCGGTAAACACTACGTTCTTGTGGTGCTTCGTTTGGCTCCAGGCCTTATTGCGGGCCGCCGCCGCACCATTCCTGCCAGTTGTTTTCCCAACCAATACGAGCTGAAGATCCGGATTGTTTTGCAGTAGTTTTTGATGGGCTAAAATAAGCCGTTTTATGTTCTTATAGTCGCTTTGGCTACCAACATACAGCAGAAACTCCTTTTCGATTACCGGTTCATATGCTTTTGGGGTGCCCGGTATTTTTTCAGCTGCCTCGTAGGTAACGGTTACTTTACTTTCTGGAATGCCCGCGAATGCAACCACACTCTTTTTTACATACTCCGTAGGGGTAATAACATGGCGACTCTTGCGGGCAACTCGTTTGAATACGTACCGGCCAACCAGCTGTTTGGCGTGGAATATCACCCAGTTCTTATCTGAATTATAGGTGTTAAGCAGCGTTAAGTCGTGAATAGTCGTAACCGACTTCCCTTTATAAAGAATCGGCTGTTGCGGCATGCAAAAATGCACCAAGTCAGCGCCAAGGCTATCTAGTAGGTTTTTAAAACCAATCTGCTCAGAAAAACTGTAAATTTGATGATCTGAGAATACAACTGTAAATCGTGGGTTAAATGGTGTATAAAAATTCTTATCTTTTGATGGGATGATGATTATATAATCATTTTCGGTATCTACATCTTCAAGATAATGAATCAATCGCTCGATATACCGCCCTGTAGAGGAGTTTATAAGCCGCGCGTCGATAGCAATCTTTGCCATAAGCAAGCCCTAGCGGTGAAAAATCCGCCGCGCATAGCGTTTATTATTCGGCGGTAGGCCACTATAAATTACCGACTTTAAATAACTAAGTGTAACTCGTTTTTTACGCTGAATTCGCCATCGCTCTTTTAGTGCATGTGGCAGTAATGTAATGCTTCGGAGTATCCCTTTGGTTGCTGGTACGAATTGGCCGCGTAATACTGCTCGCACATACATTAAGCCGTAGCAAGCAAAGAACCGTATTCCAGTAATAAATAGCATGCCAAGCGGTACATCTTTCCAAAAGAACAACGGTAAGTTCTTGAACGATTGATAGACGGTAAAACCAGGAATTTTACTACTTGTTGTACCGTGATCATGATAGGCCAAAGCATCTTTTGTGTAGTACGCTTTGTGGCCAGCTAGCTGCGCCCTAAAGCTTATATCGGTATCTTCGAAATACGCAAAAAATGTTTCATCGAATAGCCCGATATCCTTAAACAATTCAGTTTTATAGAGCGATGCGCCGGCTGTGCCGCCAAATACAAAACCGGACTCTAAGGCGGCAGATACGTCTTCATCTCGCTGCCTAGGAAATGGCAAGCCCCAGCTGGAGTATGAGTCCCCCGTGCTTTCAATTTTTGTGCCATCTCCATTTAGTAATAAACCAGTTGTGGCTGAACTACCAACATTTTTACTAGCTGCAAGCAGCTTTTCTAGCCATTCTTCGCTCACTTTGGCATCGTTATTAAGTAATGCCACGTATTCATAATCATTTTCAATTGCATATCGTATACCTTGGTTTACACCACCGGCGAAGCCAAGGTTCTTTGGGTTTTTTATGTAGGTGATTTTATCGTGGTTTTCAAAATCTTTAAGTTTTTCAATCGAATCGTCTTTGGATCCATTTTCAATCAAATAAATGTGAAAATTTTTATAACACTTTTGATTTTTATTTGCTCGCAG
>CAZVUR010000063.1:0-4399 GCA_964629385.1 uncultured Candidatus Saccharibacteria bacterium
CCTCGCTATGCAGATAAAGAGCGCGAAAGTGATGTTGAGCACAGTTACATGCTGGCACTTGTAGCGCCTGAGATAGCCACAGCCCTTGAACTTGACCTAGATATTGGGTTGGTAGCACAGTTTGCTAGTGTACACGACCTAATCGAATTAAAAACTGGAGACAAAGCAACGTTTTTGTTTGATGACGACATGCAAATGGACAAAGAAAAAGAAGAAAGGCGACATATTGATGCATTATTGAGAATTCTTCCGCCACATACAGGCAACATGCTAGTTAGATTCGAACATCAACTAGAACCAGAGGCTAGATTCGTGCGTTATATTGATAAGCTTCTGCCAATTGTTGTAGACATTATTGGTGCTGGCAAAAAAATAATGATTGAGGATTTTAATATTTCATCTCTTGAAGCCTTGCGGATATGCCACGAAAAACTACATGCTCGACTTGCTGGCATGTTTGAGGGCGAATTCCCCGAAATCGACATAGCTCATCAACTGCTTTGCGAACTGTTTGAAGTAAAATTTGCCAGTGAGTTATGACATTTAGCGCGATTAGCTCTTACGAGCTTAGTTACACGTCCTTCGTTTATCCACCGCGATTCATATGTAGTCATGATTTTATACTCTTCGTTAAGATTGGACGCATGAAGATCGAAGCTAAGTTCTGCAATATGCCATTTTTCAGCAACCAGTTGCTCAAGACTCCAATTAAAGAAATCTGGGTTATCATGTTTTATGTACAAACCAGAAAAAATACACTTATCCCCCCTGTTAAGGGTTAGACCCTGGGTTAGGATGTGGGCGTATTTTGCAAGATACGTAGGATGTGTCATACGCCGGCCGGCCGAACGTTTTTTGGGATAAGGGTCGGCAAAGGTAAGCCAAATTGCTTCAACAGAATTTGCTGGGAATAGCTGGTCGACTTGGTCGGCACGGGCACGTACGAACGAGATATTGGTAAGTCCGCGCTCGATTGCGGCGTAGGCGCCTTTTTGCAAACGATCAGCTTTTACGTCGATGGCAACGAATGATTTCTCAGGATGGCGTGATGCTAATTCAACGCTAAATAAACCAGTTCCTGCCCCAACCTCAACTACATGAGCCGGCTGCTTTTTCCATTCTTCAAATTCGAAACAATTCCCAGCATTACTAAACTTGGCAAATTTATATTTCTTGCGCTTACGCGTAATTATAAAATCGTTGGGGTCTATCATCGAAGCCGCGTTACCTCGCCATTCGCGCCAATTAACAGCAACTGTGATGGGCTGGCATCTGTAACGACGCCTCCATCAACGTAAAAATCAACCTTATCACCAAAATAGTTCTTTGCTTCATTGATTGACATAGCGGGCGGCTGGCCTTCTGGGTTGGCGCTGGGCGCGATGAGCGGACCAGTTTGTTGGACCAATTGTTGCAGCGACGTATTGCGTGGTAACCGGTAGGCAACCGAGTCGTTATTCCGACGGATCCAGAGTGGAGCATTGATAGACGGAATAATCACACTAACCGGCCCAGGCCACACGTCTGCTAGCAAAGTTTCGATATGCGGCAACACGTCGTCGTAGACTTGGGTTTTATCGCTGATTAAGACTATTGGCGATTTTTGTTCGTCTCGACTTTTAAGGCCGTAGACACGTTGAACCGCGGCTTCGTTATCGGCGCTTGCCACCACCCCATAGAGCGTATCGGTGCGAAGCACACCAATAGCCCCTGCCTTAAGCAAGGTAATTATTTCGGGATCGGTAACAGTGGTGAAATACTTCATAGTTGCTGTATTTAATTATACGGGGCATATTGGGGCAAAAAAATAAGTGAGTCTTGTTTCTTGCCTCACATTGCTAATGGTATACTACCACATATGGATGGGCTAAAAAACCAAGAGCTTTTTGATGAAATAACCAAATGGTTCGTAGAAAACGGCGTTGATTTAGTCATAATTATACTTGTAGGGCTATTCGCCTACTTCATGGGCACCAGAATCGTTCGCTACATAGTCAAACGGGCGGTACGGGGCGCTAAGCATCGTATATGGCATAAAAAAGATATAGAGAAACGGCAAAAAACTCTAGTAAACCTGTTTGTTACCATTTGGCGTATTATCGTTTTATTCACGGTAACCTATGCATTGCTCGCTGTGTTCGTGCCGAATATCGGCGCGGCGCTTGCTCCGCTTTTTGCGAGTGCCGGAATTATTGGTATCGCACTGGGATTTGGCGCGCAATCTTTAATTAAAGACTTTTTAAGTGGTATCTTTATTATTAGTGAAAACCAATTCAGGGTTGGCGATGTGGTAGACATAGAAGGGTTTTCGGGAACGGTTGAGCGTATTGGCACCCGTAGCACAGTGCTACGTGATGTAGACGGGAACGTGCATTACTTTCCTAATGGCATGATACAGCACGTTATCAATAAAACTATGGGCTATAGCATGGCCAGGTTTACCATGTTGCTTCACCCCGACACCGACATCGACCTGGCAGCAGAGATTATAGATACGGTTGGAAAAGAAATTAGCGAAGCCGATAGGTGGAAAGATAAAATTCTTAGCCCACCCGCCTTTGTTTCGGTGGGTGAAATTACCGGTAACTCAATTGAGGTAATCGTGGCTGGCAAAACCCAACCAAGCGACCAGTGGGGAGTCATTTCGGAAATGAGAAAACGCTTGCTTGAAGAGTTTGAAGATAAGCAGGTACGCTTAGCTGTTACACCCTTCCCAAATCAGCCCGCAAAAAGATAACCGCTAGCTACTGCCAAGCGACAGCGCATCGTCACTTAAGGCATTCCCAGAAAACGCGTCAATATCAATGAGGGCTTCGGCAGCTTTTTGCTTGTATAATTCGTCGAACGCGTGTAATACTTCGTTATCAATCGGCCCATCTTCGGAAAATCCTTTGAATACTTCGTTGTCTTTGGTGGCCTCTTTACGAGCGCTGTCATAGCCCGGGCGCGATAAGTCTAGCTGGATAGTGCCACTGCTCACATACAAGCTCAGCGCGACATACACCATAAACAACGACACTACGATGACTCCTACAATAAGAATAAGAAACTGATGATTACGAATCGTCTCGACACTGGCCACAGCATGGGTGCTCTGTAGGTTGTCGTGGTGCGCTTGGGTGTCTTGGTCGCTCATGCCTTGTCTGCCTCATATGTTGTCATAAATTGGGTAAACTCGGCTCCATACGACCGAATATATTCTAAAAGCGCTTGATTGCTGGTTGATAATGCTTCGCGTTTTTCACGCGCGTCAAGCAATGCGTTATAAAACGAAACGGGCTCTTTTTTGCAATCGATGTCGAGTAATTTGGTCATGGCGTTATCGTACTGAATATAGGCATCAAAGAAGGTGCGATATTCGTTGTTGTAATCGGCCGTGATGGTTAATAAATTACCAGCGTCGAGTTGGTTCGAAGCCAGTCGACGGTTCAAGGGCACCATTAGTTTGTCGCTAATTGTCCTATACAATTCGCCGCGATTGGTGCGAAGAAACGCATCGGTTTGGTGCAAGCGGTTAAGAGCTGCTTGATTCTCGATACAATGTGATTTTATTTTCTCCGTTTTTTCTGGAGTAATCGTGACCGCCTGGGCAGGTTGGCTGGCAATCGTAAAAAACGCCCCAAGGGCGACCAAGCTGGCGGTAATGATTCGCATACGCATCCTATTTAGTATGCCGTGAAGTAGGCTATTTGGTCAAATGAAGCAGGTCGTCAGTTTGCGTCACCAGTCCATCGGTAAGCAGGCCAGCCAGTGCTGGTTCAAACCGCGCGTCGGCTTTGATTTGATGCTGAAAGTCTTCAAGTTTCATATCGTTAATCGCCAACTCGCGGATTATTTGCCCGCGGACTTCCCGCACACTTCCTTTTAGCGCAGATTGTCTTTTGTAATGCTTACTAGTACTAATGTTTCGTACGCCGCTGGCTTTTAACCACGCGCCGTAATCCATCAGTGCCCAGTAAAAAGCTCGTGGATTATCGTGATCAAGTGTTTGCGTAACTAGTGCGATAATTTCTTTGTCATTTACATCAAAATGATTATTAAAAAAGTGATGGATATAAACGGTGCGGATGTTCGTTTCGATAAACACCGCCGGCTGATTGAAGGCATATGCCATGACTGCACCAGCAGTATTCTTGCCTACTCCGGGGAGCGTCATAATTTCGGCGTAAGTAGCCGGAAAATCACCGTTAAAATCATTTGTAATCATTTTAGCGGCTTCGTGCAAAAACTTAGCACGCCGGTTGTAGCCTAAGCCTTGCCACAGTTTTAATACATCAGCCAGGCTAGCTTTGGCCAGTGATGATACATCAGGAAATCGCTTAATAAATGCTTCGAACTTTGGAATAACCCGCGCAACTTGCGTTTGTTGAAGCATTAGTTCGCTCACCAAAATGTAATA
>CAZVUR010000064.1:0-3878 GCA_964629385.1 uncultured Candidatus Saccharibacteria bacterium
CGGTTTGTTCGAACCCTAACGCCTCCTTACTCGCAAATACTAGTTACACTACCTCCTCTGCGCTATCTGGCTTAATATGCCAATAGGTTAAGGGTACTACGCAGCAACTTTAGATTTTGCTTCGTGTTTTGTTTTACAGTCAGCTGTATGAAATAGCAAATCAGGATTTTGTTTGCACTCTTCACAAATAAGCACTAAATCGTTACATTCGGCCAGTGCGCAATTTTCGAAGTTAGAAGTTTTACCGCCACAGTGCGTACACTCACCAATTGTTTTTGCGTGGTCACTAAAGTTCACCGTCATACGGTTATCAAACACGCGCAGACTGCCTTCCCACAGGCCGTCGTCGCCGTAGGCTTCGCCGTATTTCACAATGCCGCCATCAATTTGATACACGTCATTAAATCCGCGTTTTTTCATCATGGCGCTAATTGCTTCGCAGCGGATGCCACCTGTACAATATGTAATAATCTTTTTATCTTTAATATCGTCATATTTATCGCTTTCGAGTTCGGCAATAAAATCGCGTGAGGTATTGGTGTTCGGTACAACCGCGTTCTTGAATTTACCAATTTTTGCTTCGTGTGCGTTACGACCATCGAAGAACACCACATCATCGCCGTATTTTTCAATCATCTCGTGCACTTCGCGCGGCTTGATATGCTTACCACCACCTACAACGCCTTTTTCATCTACTTCAATCTCATCATCACTGTTTTTAAAGCCAACCAGCTCGCGGCGATGCTTCACGCTCATTCGTGGAAAATCTTCGCGGCCACCATCGCTCCACTTGAACACGATGTCTTTAAAACCTGGGAATTTTTTGGTTTCTTTAATGTATTTTTTCAAGTCTTCCATTTCACCGCCAACAGTGCCGTTAAGGCCTTGGTGACTTACTAAAATTCGCCCGCGCAAATTTAAGCTATCGCACAACGTTTTTTGCCATAACTTAACAACTTCCGGGTCTTTAACCGGTGTGAATTTATAGTATAGAAGAATCTTTTGCATCAGGGGTGATTATAGCAGAATTTGACATATTAAACAATATTTGGTATAGTATAATTTCATCATACTGAAACGCTTCATCACTCGAAAAAATGCGCAACCCCATTTTTTACTCGTTTCCTAGCGTTATAATAAAAAGATAGCTTGTGTTACACTAGTAGCACTATGAATCACGGAATATAAAACCAGATTCCTCTATTCGCGGACGTTCGGACGTGCCGAACCACTAGCGATGTTTCTACTATTTTTATACACTAACATTCGAAGGTTTTTATGAGCACACAAGATAAGCGCGGGCTTGTACGCCAGATAATGCGCACATACAATCAACAAATATTAAAAGGCTGGAAACTATCATTCCCTACTATGGCATGCGTTATCGTAGGAACCATTTTGATATTTTATGTACCACCGCTCATAATCGCTGCAATTATTGCGTCGGAGCAGCCGGTAACACTGCAAAATGGTTGGACGTACGCGCTTTATTTTGGATTAGCCTGGTTAACTGGTGAAATATTGTGGCGTATTGCCTTCTTTTTAATGGCAAAGTTCGAATCTGGCGTAATTAATCGGCTATACAACGAAACATTAGAAACACTACTTAAAAAAGATATTTCGTTTTTTAATGATCGCTTTGCAGGAAGTATTACAAAAAACGTACTGGCCTATGGGCGCCGCTTCGAATCGTATTTTGATACGTTAACATTTGGTGTTATTTCGCAAGTAGGCCCTGCCATTTTTGGACTTATTGTACTTGCGTTCATATCACCGATTCTGGCCATTGTTTTAATTGCGATTACTGTGGTTGTATTCGTAATGGTGCGCCCATTAATTAGGCGTCGAAGTAAGTTGGTTAAAATCCGCGAAGACAAGCAAGCTGTACTTTCTGGGCATGTATCTGATGTAGTAAGCAATATAGCTGCCGTAAAAGCGTATGCCGCCGAAGAACGTGAACTCGCGCTCCATAAAAAGCACGCTGAAGATTTTACGCATGCTGCATGGAAATCATGGCACTACCACAATACCAGGATAGATTCGCTCATATCGCCACTCTATGTAGCTGCAAACGTGCTGGCATTACTTATCATTATGTCGACTGGCATCGATTCAGCAACTAAAGCCAGCCTATTCTTGGCATTCAATTACTTTGGCAATATCTCGCGTCTTATGTGGGAGTTTAACGGGATTTATAGGCGTATTGAGGACGCGCTGACCGATGCTGCCTTATTTATTGAATATAAGCATACTGTTTCAAAAGTCATTGATTCTAAAAATGCCACGCCTTTAAACGTAAAATCAGGCAAGATTGAGTTTACTAATGTTGCGTTTTCACACCAAGGTGAAGGTTTTGACGGATTATTTGCCGATTTCAATTTAACGATTAAGCCCGGGCAACGGGTTGGTGTAGTAGGCCATTCTGGCGCCGGCAAAAGCACACTGGTGAACTTACTGCTTCGTTTCAAGGATACGGATAGTGGAGCCATCCAAATCGATGGTCAAAATATCAAAGCCGTCAGCCAGCACAGCCTTCACGAAGCAATTGCGTATGTGCCGCAAGAACCTGCACTGTTTCACCGTAGCTTAAGCGAAAATATTGCGTATGGTAAAGCATCGGCAACAGATGACGAAATTCGAATCGCAGCAGCAAAAGCCCGTGCGACTGAGTTTATCGACACTCTGCCAGATGGGTACGAAACGTTGGTTGGCGAACGCGGCGTAAAGCTTAGCGGCGGCCAGCGCCAGCGCATCGCAATCGCTCGGGCAATCTTAAAAGACGCCCCGATTTTAGTACTGGACGAAGCCACCAGTGCGCTAGATAGCGAAAGTGAAAAGTTGATTCAGGCCAGCTTGGATGAGTTGATGAAAGGCCGAACATCTATCGTGATTGCACACCGCCTCTCGACTATCGCAAAACTCGACAGAATCATCGTGCTCGACAATGGAAAAATCGTGGAAGATGGTACGCATGCAGAACTGCTGAAAGCTGGCGGCACCTACTCACAATTGTGGAGCCACCAAAGTGGCGGTTTTATTGAAGACTAAGCCTTTATCATTACACCCTGCATTAAAATAAGCGGTCACAATGACCGCTTATTTTATGTAACGTTTAGTAACTATTTATTTGCGTCTACGTTACTTTGCTTTGGCTCATCTTGAGCTTTACCACCAGGCATAGATTCTTCAGCCTGTGAGGTTTGGTCGGTGTCTTCACCGTTTTCAGAAGCAACATCACTGGCATTCTCACCGTCACCAGCAGCAGCTTCGTTGGCAGCTTGCAGAGCAGCAGGTTCCCATACACTTGCAACCATTAGGTCGGTAATGTGGGTTTTTTCTTCTTCGTCTTCGTCGCCGTGGCCACTGTCGTGTTCAACAAACTCAACACCTTCAGGTAATGTTGCATCACCAAGCGTTACTTTTTCGCCAGCTTCCTTAAGGCTTACGATTGAAACTTCAACAGCTTCAGGAAGGTCCATTGGAAGCGCCTTAACTTCAATCTTGTCGAGTGCTTGCAGTACGATAAGTCCAGCTTTTTCAGCTTCTGACTCACCTTCACCAACCAGGCGTACTGGTACTTCCGCAACAACTGGATCTTTTGCGTTTACGGCGTGGAATGATACGTGACGAACTGATCCTTTGATCGGGTCGCGGTCGACATCTTTAATCATGGCAATTTTTTTCTTACTGCCGATTGTTAGATGCACTGGCGCGTGTGTTCCAGCCTGGCGGTAGGCCTTTGTAAATACACCGTCTTCGATTTGCACGCTAATTGGGTCGATACCTGCACCGTATACGACTGCGGGCACAAGCCCTTCTTTACGTAGATTCGCTACTTTTTTACCATGGACGGTGCGTTCGTCCAGCTTTAAAGACAC
>CAZVUR010000065.1:0-3791 GCA_964629385.1 uncultured Candidatus Saccharibacteria bacterium
ATATTGACAAAAAGCATAAACTATGCTAATATACATTTATACACATCTCGTATGTGAGGTAATAGGAGGGCTGACCACTGTAATGTGGCCGGCTTTTTTAATTAAGGAAGGAGCCTTGAAATGGCTGGAACCGTAAATGGTGGTAAAAAAGCTGCCGCAAAAAACTTAGCAAAAGACCCTAACTTTTACGCCAAGATTGGCCGTAAGGGTGGCCAAAACGGTAAAACTGGTGGTTTTGCCGCTAACCCAGAGCTTGCACGTATCGCAGGCGCCAAGGGTGGCCGTATCTCACGTCGCCGTAAAGCAGACGTGACTGCAAAAGCTGCGTAAGTAGTTTTTCTCTAAATAAATCCCCGTATTATACGGGGATTTATTTTTTTGAGGGATCTTTGTAACGCCTAAGGGCACATGAACGCGCCTCATTAACCCGCCAGGTTTTACGGCAGGTAACGCAGGTATATTCCTTTTTTCCGGTTTGAATGCCACTAGACTCACAGTAAGGGCAGGTGCTGCGGCTATGTAACCAGTCCCGGTACGTATCCATATCAGCATCGATGTCCTCACCAGTAATCTCAACATTGTACTTAGGACCTAAATTTGTTTTGGCTTCTTGCCAGGCGTCCCGTTCCAGGGCAATCAGGTCAATATCACGGTCGTAGGTGGTGTGTGCCAAAAGTGAATGGCCGACTTCGTGAAGTAAGCGTGCTTCAAACGAGGGGTCGGTATGGTCGTAAATAACCGTATTTTCAGCAGGTTGCCACTCAAACTGTTCACCGGCATGAAAGGTTAGCTCTGGGTAGTCTCTTGCAAGCGTATCAAGTAGCGGCGACGTCGAGGGCATGGTAGTAGCATCCATAAATAACGGCTTCTTCAGGGTGGGCGGCTTCGATAATCGCTGGAACGTATCTATCTTTCATATTCTGATTCATGATAGCTAATAACCGCTCCCTGAACTTATCAAAATGAGTACCTACGCCTCCCCCAACTACTATGATGTCAGGTCGAATGATAGGCGAAAGGACCATGAACCCTTTAGCGAGATTAAGTGAAATTTCCTGCCAAATCGCCGGGTCGTCAATTTCACTAGCGAGTTTGCCATATTTTCCTAGAATTGCTTTACCAGAGGCAAATGTTTCCCAACGAGCAAACCCATCCTCATGCTGAAGAACGATTTGGCCACCTTCGCTGGTAGAGAAGTTCGCATCTATTTTGCCCCTTGTAATGATACCAGTGCCAATACCTGTGCTAACGGTGACGTACAGGCACACGTTCGGAATCGTTTCAAGTGCCCTGGCTTCTGCAAGCCCAGCTAAGTTGGCATCGTTTTCAACAATAATAGGGCAAGAGTAGTGATCGGATAGCAGTCCTTTGATGTCTGTATCCTGCCAGCCTAGGTTGCCGGCCGAAACCATATGTCCGTTTTGTATTGTTCCCGGAAGTGCTACTGATAAACAAGTAATAGATTGGCCTTCAATTAAGGAGTCGATGGTCTGCTTCAGCTCAACCAGGTAGTCATTAATTCCAACAGGAGTAGGGAATTTTTTCTCGGCAATAATTTTACCTTCGGTATCGAACACCGCCACTAATGTTTTTGTCCCACCCGTGTCTACCGCGACTATCATAACTACTTGTTAGTGTAGCAAAGTGTGAACGAAGTTGTAATATCTGTTTTTTAACTATGCGGGTCCTGCCGCTCGGTCCGCCCCTAAAAATTTTTCAGCTAATCACTGAAAACATTTTTGGGCGCTGCCCCGCCGAGCGTCACCCGCCGCCAAGGTTGTAATCAATTGCCAAACTTGCTACAGTATTATGTAATAGAATCCATGCGAGGAGGACGTTATGCGAGGACGATATCAGGGTGGATCACTGGCCGGCTTTATCATTATTGGTGTCGTGCTAGCACTAGTACTAGTGGGTGGATTATATGCATTGAATAGATATACTGTTCAGCAGTCCAAAGAAGTAGCCACAGACGATAACAAAACATCAGACAATCAGTCAGAGAATAAGAGCGAGCCGGCTCCGGAATCAAAGCCAGACCCCAGTACTCCTGCAGAATCGTCAGATGATGCAAATAGCAAACCCAACAATCAATCGGCAGACAAAGGTGCTGAAAGCAAACAATTACCAGCCACAGGCCCCACCGACGTATTGACGGCTGTTGTTGGTGTGACTGCTCTAGGTTTTAGCGCTACGCATTATGCCAGAAGCCGTGCATACCGGAAGCGCTAGAGTGGACTTTTTCCTCTTAAGCAGGTATAATTAACCACTAGTCAGGTGAGTCGGGCCGAAAACTCCAGGTAGGCCGACCCCGATTAATAATATTTAATAAAGGAGTCTTCTAGACTTATGGCTACAAAAGCCCTTACAATGGACGACCTGCTCGCAGGTGAAAGCAGTGTCAAACAACTTATTGCTGGTGAAACGATTACCGGTAATGTATTAACAGTTAAAAAACATGAGGTATTAATCGACCTTGGCGCGCAAGGTGTTGGCTTGGTCCCACGCCGCGAAGTTGGCTTTAGCCGCCAGCTAAACGTGGGCGATGAAGTGACTGCCAGTATCGTAGACAGCGAACTTGATAACGGTTACAGCCTCCTAAGCCTGCGTAAAGCAGCTAAAGACAAGGGTTGGGAAGAGGTTATTGCTAAAGCAGACGCTGGTGACGTTATTACCATCACTCCATACGATGCGAACCGCGGTGGATTACTGGTTGAATACGAAGGTGTACGTGGATTCCTGCCAGTTTCGCAGCTTTCTGCTGAACACTACCCACGGGTTGGCTCAAGTGATAAAGACGAAATCTTGCAGCGCCTCAATAACCTGGTTGGTAAAGAAATGGAAGTACGTATCTTAGATGCCGACCGCCGTGCGAACAAACTTATCTTCAGTGAAAAAGAAGCTATTAAGGACGGCTTAGCAGCTCGTTTTGCCAGCCTTAAAGTTGGCGACAGCGTAAAGGGTGTGGCAACTGGTGTAGTAGACTTTGGTGTATTCGTAAATGTTGATGGTATCGAAGGCTTGATTCACATCTCAGAAATCAGCTGGGAACGCGTAAACAACCCAAGCGACTACGTAAAGGTTGGCCAAACTATCGAAGCTAAGATTATCTCAATCGATAAAGAACGCCTAAGCCTTAGCATGAAACAACTTACCAAAGATCCTTGGCTAGATGAAGTTGAAAAAATGACTCCCGGCACCAAGGTTGAAGGTACGGTAACGCGTATCACCCCATTCGGTGCATTCGTGCAGCTAAGCCCTGCCGTTGAAGCACTGGTCCACATTAGCGAAATGGGTGCTGGTAGTGATGTTGACCCAGAAAAAGTCTTCACTCTGAACGAACGCAAAGAATTTACCGTACTTGAAGTTGACCGCGAAAACCGCAAGATTTCGCTTAGCCTTAAGAAAAAATAATGACCAGTAAGTAAGTCGCCCGGCCGCTCCAAGAGCCGCTAAGGGCAGAAAAAGGAGCAGCCGATATGGCAGACAGTTCACAGAAAGTTATCCAAGTCGCTGGGTCGATCACCGTTGGTGAGTTGGCTGAACTGCTCAATTTGTCAGTGACGACGCTTATTGGTGAGCTGTTCAAAAACGGCATTATCGCAACGATTAACCAAAAAATCGACTTCGAAACCGCCACGATTATCGTTGAAGAACTTGATCTTGATGTAACCCTAGAGAAAAAAGAAGTAGCAAGCGGTCCAGTCCGGGAAGAACATGCCTTAAGCGACAAAGCGGTGGAACGCCCACCAATTGTTGCCGTGATGGGTCATGTCGACCACGGCAAAACC
>CAZVUR010000066.1:0-3750 GCA_964629385.1 uncultured Candidatus Saccharibacteria bacterium
ACCCAGCGGTTTTTGCTTTGTATAGTTCGTTTACGTATTCCATAAGCGCGGCTATAGCAGTGTTAAAGCTTAGGCTACGGTAATCGCTGGTCACTTTTTTAATAGTACGATGCCGTAGGGCTTCAAGATCAGATGAAGTAGGCTGGTCAGTTTTTGAGTATTCTAAATACTCCTGAGTTAGCGTCCATACACGGCTCAGGAATCGATGCACGCCACCAACGCCTTGGCTACTCCAGGCTGAATCAAGTTCAATTGGACCCATAAATAGTACATATGTGCGAAGGGTGTCAGCACCATACCCCTGGTCGATAATATCAAGCGGGTCAATAACGTTACCCAAGCTCTTGCTCATCTTACGGCCGTCTTCGGCGTTTACGTAGCCGTGATATACCAATTTTTTAACCGGCTCACGTTCGGCCACTAAGCCCATTTCTTTAAATACGTGGTTCCAGAACCTTACGTACAATAAGTGCGCTACAGCATGGTCGCCACCAACATAGTAATCTAGCGGCGCCCAATAGTTTGCTTTATTAGGATCCCATGCCTGTTCACTGTTATGTGGATCTGTATAGCGAAGCAAGTACCAGCTCGACTCCACGAAGGTGTCCATGGTGTCGGTCTCGCGCTTGGCCGGCTTGCCGCAGGTAGGGCAAGTTGTATTCACCCATTCGTCTACACTAGCCAGTGCCGATCCGCCATCACCCTTTGGCGCATAATCTTCTACTTCTGGTAGTATTACCGGCAGATCATTTTCGGGTACAGTCACGGGGCCGTGCTCTTCACAATGAATAATTGGGATTGGCGCGCCCCAATAACGCTGGCGGCTAATAAGCCAATCGCGCATTTTATAGGTTGTTTTTGCTCGACCAGCATGTTGCTGTTCAAGCCAGGCCACGATTTCTTCGCGGGCCTCGGCCGTATTCATGCCATCAAAATTTGCACTGTTCTTTAATAGGCCTTCGCCGTGGTAGCACTGCTCAGTGCTATTTTGTGGTTTTTCGATAACTTCAATAATTTGCAGGTCAAACTCTTCGGCAAACGCAAAATCACGTTCATCGTGTGCTGGCACGCCCATTACTGCGCCGGTGCCATACCCGCCCAACACATAATCGGCAATCCAAATTTGTACTTTTTCGCCACTAGCAGGGTTAATGGCATGACTCCCTGTGAACACACCGGTTTTTTCCTTGCCTTCGCTTGCTCGTTCGATTTCGGATTTTTTAACTGCATCTTTTATGTATGCCGCTACCTTGTCTTTGGTTTCGTTGGTTGCAAGGGTGTTTGCTAACGGATGCTCTGGCGCTAGCACCAAAAAGGTCGCGCCAAATAACGTATCTGGGCGGGTTGAGAATACTGTAATTAGCTCATCACGGCCATCTATTTTGAATTCGATTTCTGCGCCTTCCGACTTACCAATCCAGTTGGTTTGGGCTGTCTTGATTTTTTCAGGCCAATCTAAATCAGGAATTTCTTCTAGCAGTGCATCTGCATATTCAGTAATCTTGAAAAACCACTGTTTCATGGATTTCTTCTCGACTTCGTTGCCGCAGCGCCAACATTTGCCGCCTTCGACTTGCTCGTTAGCAAGAACGGTTTTATCTACCGGGCACCACCACTGCATGCTTTCTTTCTGGTAGGCTAAATCGCGTTTAAATAGCTCTATAAATACCCATTGAGTCCAACGGTAATATTCTGGGTCGCTAGTATTAATTTCGCGCGACCAATCGATCGAGACACCCATGCGTTTGAATTGGCGTTTAAAATTTTCAATGTTTTCAGCAGTCACTTTTGCTGGAGCGGTGCCAGTTTTAATAGCGTAGTTTTCGGCAGGTAATCCAAACGTATCCCAGCCCATTGGGTTAAGTACATTCTTACCGTGTGCTCGGTAAAATCTAGCAATCGTATCAACAATCGTGTAGCTAAATGCGTGGCCAGAATGAAGCCCGCTACCACTTGGGTACGGGAACATACCAGACACATACATTTTTGGCTTCGAACTATCTTCGGTAACTTCGTATCGTTTTTCGTTGTGCCAAATTTTTTGCCACTTTACTTCAAGTTCACTTGGATTAAACCGTTTCATCACCAGCTAGTATAGCATTCTTTTTAGGGGTGAGTACAGAGGTAATGACAGCCTAATTGCTAAGGCCTGAGAAGAAGTTGGTTTTTATACGTATCCATTCGGGTGATTGGCGTACGAGTTTATGATCGTCGTTGGTGCTGTGGAGTAATTCTTTAATCGCCTCTTCAGCGTAAATATTCCCCTGCGACCCCTTGGCGAGTACAATTGAGCCTTCCTCTAGAACACTACGTACGAACGCGCCAGCTTCGATGGCGTTCTTGAATGATTTTACTTGGCAACCACGACTGCGGGCAGCTGGTGCTAAATATTTTTCGGCTTCCTCACCAATGGTCACCACCCACGATAGTAAGTTTGCGTCACACAGCTGCCCCAGAGCTTGGTGTTCTTGGGCCGACACATCACCAAGTTCATTCATACTTCCCAGGATAGCGATGCGTTGTGGAGCTTGCAGGCTATACAGAGTTTGCAAGGCTGCTGCCGCAGCGGCGGGGCTTGAATTATACGTATCATCAATTAGCATTGAGCCTTGCATGCCGCGCAGCACCTGCATGCGGCCGGCCACCGGCACTATATCTTCAACTCCTGCCACGATATCTTGTGGGGCCATCCCAAGTTTGGCTGCAACTGCCACAGCTCCCGCAACCGGGTGTAGGATATGCTCACCAAGCACTCGTATAGTGGCGGCGTACGTTTCGGTGTAGCCCGCAATAACCAGCGTTGCTTGATAGCCATGTTCAATGTTGAAATCTTTTACTTCAATTCTATACTCTGCAGCTCCGCTGGTGCCATACGTGTCTAAGTTTGCATTGGTCATAAAATCAGCAAATCTGCCATCAATATCATCACGGTTAATCAGCGCTAGCTTGCTAAAGTTGGCTAAGGCAAGTTCTTCTTTGGCAACATTTTCGATCGTACCAAAAAACTCCATATGCTCGGGAGTAACCGCCGTTACTACACCAATATCCGGCTGAAGGTAGGTGCCAAAATGTGCGATTTCACCAATTTTATCGGTACCAAGCTCTTGTACGATCACATCCACGTCGGTTGGCCGGGCAATGCGTTTTCTGGCAGCCACGAATACGCTTAGCCACGCGAATATATTTTGTACGTTGTCGGGATATTCGATTCCAAGAATGCCAAGGGGTGCACTCATGTGAGTGTTATGGTTGTTATCGAGCATCCGAACCCGGTATTTTTTTGCCAAAACAGTAGCGATAGCTGTTTTGGTACTGGTTTTGCCAACACTTCCTGCCACGGCAACCAATTTTACCTCTGGGTGCTTTTTAAAGTAGCGTTTTACATATCGTTCTAATTTTTGTTGGATGATTTTTTTAAACATAACTATGTTTAATACTACCGGAATGTACTCAAAAACCCTAGTCTTACTCTTGAAAACTATACGTCTTTAGCCTATAATTCCCTAATGTTAGCAACATGCGGGTTTAGCTCAGTTGTTAGAGTGAGAATTGCCAGTGGCAGTTCGCAAGGGAATTCTTCAACAAAAACTTCGTTTTAGATTGCAAGATTCCGAGGTCACGGAACGTGACCTGACTTGCCAGGCCAAGGAAGCTCTTCAAAAAAGTCTGCAGTTGTTATACGTTTACATTATCAAGCGGGTTTAGCTCAGTTGTTAGAGCGCTTCCTTGCCATGGAAGAGGCCAGGAGTT
>CAZVUR010000067.1:0-3707 GCA_964629385.1 uncultured Candidatus Saccharibacteria bacterium
TTTTTCTCATCGCGCCGTGCGCGGAGTGAATCCGCCGCTCGGGCTGCTCTTTTCCCTTATCCCGGAGGACGTATATGAGCGGAATGCCGATTGCTCCATATCAAGAGTTTGCTAAGCGAGTACTTGGGTTTGAGTTCAAGAATATTGACTTGCTTATTACCGCGCTTACGCACCGCAGCTATGTGAACGAGCATAAGAAAAGCGTATCGGAGCACAACGAACGCCTAGAATTTTTAGGGGATGCCGTACTTGAACTAGCGGTGACCGACTTTTTATTTAACAATTACACCGAGCCCGAAGGAACGCTTACGAGCTGGCGGGCAGCCTTGGTGCGTACTGAAAGTATTGGTGAAGCAGGTGACAAGTTAGGTTACGAGCCATTACTTCGCATGAGCAAAGGCGAGAAGCAAGGCAGTGAGCGTGCACGGCAGCAAATCTTAGCCAATGCGTTCGAAGCTGTAATCGGTGCGATTTACCTTGAACGCGGCTACCAAGACGCTGAAGCTTTTATAAACAAGCACATTACCTCAAAACTCGAAGCAATTTTAGAGGAAGGCTCATGGCGCGATCCTAAGTCACATTTGCAAGAAGTATCACAACGGGAAGACGGCGCCACACCACAATACAAAGTGCTCGAAGAAGTTGGCCCAGACCACGATAAAGTCTTTACACTTGGTGTATATGTAAACGGTGAGCTTAAAGGTAAAGGCTCTGGCCATTCAAAGCAGACCGCACAGCAGGTGGCGGCAAAGGCAGCCTTAAAAGCCTACGGCGAACGCTAGCCACCTCTTGACTTTTGCTGTATTAGGCTGTACAATCAACCAAGACTGTAATAAAAAATCTAAGAGTTTAGTAAGGAAGTTATTGTTTATATGCTCGCGATCCGCCTGCAACGTATTGGCCGCAAAGGCTACCCAGTATACCGTTTAGCCGTACAGGAATCACAACGCCACCCATCAAGTGGCCGTGTGGTTGCTTATGTTGGTAGCTACAACCCGCACACAAAAGAAGCGAATGTTCAGGTAGAAACTGCCCAAAAGTTCCTAGATAACGGTGCGCAGCCGACTCCACGCGTTGTTAAGCTTCTTAAAGAAGCCGGTGTAAAACTACCTAAGTGGGTAAAAGAACCAGCGAGCGATAAGCAAAAAGCTATCCGTAATGCTGAAAAGCTTCGTAAGAACCAGCCAAAAGAAGAACCGGTTGAAGAAGTAGCCGAAGAAGCACCAGCTGAGGAAACTCCAGCTGAAGCACCGGCAGCTGAAGAAGCCGCTCCAGAAGAAGCCTAGTTAATCTAAGACTAATATTTAAAAGCCACCCACCAGGGTGGTTTTTTACGTGGTACAATAAGTAATACGATATTAGTGTGAGTTACCGAAAAGGCATGGAGGGCAGTATGTCAGCGACAATAGATCAGCAATTTGTAGAATATATCGTAAAATCACTGGTAGGGCATCCGGATGATGTAACGATCGAACGGATAATCGACGAAAAAGGTGTTTTACTTACGCTCACGGTTAACCCAGAAGATTTAGGACGCGTGATTGGGAAGCGAGGCATGACTGCCCAGAGTCTTCGTACATTGCTACGGGCGCTCGGCACCAAGAACGACGCCCGCTATAACTTAAAAATTGTTAATAATGACGATGAACGTGAAAGTTATACGACTACATCAAACAGCGATGATGACCAGTCTGTGGATGAAACAACAGATGGAACTGTGGAAAACAATGAATCCGATTACGCTAAAAAATCGCGAAAAGAGCTTGCAGAGCTCGATGACTTAGATATATAACTGTGGATTATCCACAGTTGAAGCACATCCTTGCTCGGTGTTCAAAAAGTTATGTAATAACCTCTTGAACACGCTCGCTTCGTCGTGCTATAATCATAAACAGTTCAACCAACTGCGAGAACTAAAAAGCTCTATGCGAGCAATTCTTCTATAAGAGTTGAGAGCCTTATATGTGATAAAAACAGCCCTTGTTACAGGGCTGTTTTTATTTGTCTCGGTGGTGTAGTACTTTTGCCGAGCTCCATGTCCATAGTGATTCTACTGCGGCATGAATAGTTGGTAAGTCTATGAAGACCATTATTTTATAATAGCACATATAGACATTTTAGTCAATAGTTGCGCTATAAAGCACACGGCGGTAGCCGAGCGAAATGGATGCATTTCGGGGGAGGGATTTCTTTTTGAATTCATTTCAAAAAGAAGGGAGGGGTGAGCCCTTCCTGTATAATAAATCCAGATGAGAAAGTTCCAAGTAATTACCCTATTCCCGGATATGTTTACTGGTGTTTTTGGTAGCTCGATGATGTGGAAGGCACAAAATGGTGAGCATGTGGAACTTAGCACGATAGATTTACGTGAATTTGGCTTAGGCCCGCGTAAGCAGGTTGACGATACGCCCTACGGTGGTGGCGACGGTATGCTACTTAAGCCAGAACCATTGTTTGCTGCGGTAGAACATGCTAAATCTATAGACCCGACAGCTAAAGTGTTGCTTATGACACCGCGTGGACTGCGCTGGAAACAAGCCGTGGCTCAGGAATATGCCAAGCAAGACAATGGCTATATTTTTATTTGCGGCAGGTACGAAGGTTACGATGAGCGAATCGTGAGTTTAGTGGATCAAGAAGTGAGCGTGGGTGATTACGTGCTGACAGGTGGTGAATTACCAGCCATGACAATTATAGATAGTATTGTTCGCTTAATACCTGGCGTACTTGGCGGCGAAACCAGCGCAGAAATAGAAAGCTTTTCGGATGGCGAAACGTTAGAATTCCCCCAGTATACACGGCCGGAAGAATTCCGCGGTATGAAAGTACCAGAAGTATTATTAAGCGGCCACCACGGCAACATTGCTACGTGGCGCAAAGAACACAGTAAAAAAGCAAACAACGACGAGGCATAAGCCGAGCGAACCGCTTATATTGTTTTACATATTAAATACGCCCAACTAGGGGCGTATTTAATATGTTGTGGTGGATGTCGTAGAGCGAACGATACATTTTTTTCGGAGTTTTTGTTTTTGTAAAGTCGCTGAACATGACTATACCCACCTGCTAAAAAAAGCGCAAGCATAAAGCTTAAAATAACAACACTTTGTTTATGCTTAGTGTGCGTATAATGAAAAGTATGAAGATTGTATCAAGCTACGGGCCCAAACGTACAAAGCGCACCCATGCGGCTGCGTTGGTTACAGCTGGCATACTGGTCGTCTTGCTTGTTTCCCAACTATTTGGATACGAAGATTTTGCATCTGTCTTGGGAATCCTTATGCCATACAATGATAACTCCCTACTAAAGGTAACCGCAGCAGCAGTGGTAATAGCAGAGCTGCTAGCACTACCATATTTACTGGGCATGTACCTTAGCCCATTAATGCGCCTAGTGAGCGCTGGCTTTGGTGCAGGCGTAACAGTGTTTTGGTTGTTTACCTGCTTAACAAATTCGCACGCCACTAACTCGGGACTTTTTTCTACTAGTTTTGAACTACAAGGTGGCATTATTGCAACATTATTGTCGTTGATTCTATTTAGCTGCGTCGTACTTGTAATACGAGCTGATGTTGGTGTTGCTTCTACTCCCCTTGAGAAAAAGCACTAACTACGGTAAAATCTAACATTGTAACCAGAAAATGATGGGGTGTGGCCAAGTGGTAAGGCACCGGGTTCTGGTCCCGTGATCGGGGGTTCGAATCCCT
>CAZVUR010000068.1:0-3377 GCA_964629385.1 uncultured Candidatus Saccharibacteria bacterium
TGCATTTTGCTTCATAGACAAAGAATACAAAATAAAGCAATTTATTACTATATCGCATTCTGGTATCTTCCTTATCCCCTGTTCCCTAAAAGTTATCCACGTGTAGATTTGAGCAAATTAACAGATGAATATACCGCTTGTGATATATTCATAACCACTATGTTCTATTGACAAAAATAAACGCTTATGCTAATATGAAAGTATGAGTAACAAAGAACTCACCCACAAACACCAAAAGCCTTCAAAACTTGAACAGTTCAGCCTTGGGTTTGAATTTAACGAAACCTGGGCCGAAGCTCGCAAGAAATATACAACTAACAAAAATTAGTTGTTAGCTATCTACGATACTTATTCCGATCGCCACCCCTACTTGAGGTGGCGATTTTTCTTTCTCTATCAATCGTCTACTCGCGGGTGGCACTCGGCGGGGCAGCACCCGAAAATGTTTTTCTGTAATCAGAAAAAATTTTCAGGGGCGGACCGAGTGACAGGACCCGAGAGCAGAAACGTATTATCGCTATTTCCACAAAACCACAGGCATTTTCCACTGGCTTTTTTTATAGCTGTATGTCAATATATAGACATGATTTGCGTAAATTGTTTCCACGGGAAAACAAAAGTTACCAATTCGCGCCCACACAAAAAGCAACCTGGTACGTGGCGTCGACGGCAATGCGAGAGCTGTCGAGCCATATTTACCACCTATGAAAAGCCAGCAATCGATGAATCGACCATGATTCACTACCCAGCGACCGGTACTAACGGCACTAGGGCACCCTTTAGCCTTAGTAAACTGACGCTCAGCATTGCCGCCAGCTTTAGCCATGACCAAATAGCCAGACAGCTCCATTCACTACCCTTAGCCGAAACTGTAGAGCAACTGTTAATTAGCCAGGTAAAAAGTCCCAGCGTGGATGACATTTTGGCGGTTACCCACCAAGTATTAAAGCGATTCGATGAAGTGGCTGCCCTGCAATATGCGGCTAGCCATGGGCTTGTATCTGCTACCAGAAGCAGGCGTGGCCGGCCAAGTATACGCTAAACGACTAGCTCTTTGTTTTTACCGCTTCTTTTTTAGTATCGATTTCTTCAACAGTGGCTTTGTCGGTAACGTCAAACTTATCTAGGTATTTGCCGAGCATAAGGCGAGTTTGCGAATAGAACGAACTGGCCGAAGAATACGCTACCGCGATGATTGGCATTAGTAGCCATTGAAGGACCATGCCAATAGTGCGGTGGCGCTTATAACGCTCCGGCCTGGGCGGCAGCATTTTGAAAGATAAGAAAATCGTTATAAATAAGCCGATCATGGCAATACGCTGCAGTACACTCAGTACTTCTGGCAGCTGGTTGGCCGCGACCGATTGGGAAGCTTCAGAATTGATGAATAATGGTATCCAGCCCCCAAACGTTACAATCAGCGACACGGTTGCCAACGTAACATGACCATCAATTAGTCGTACCAATCGGGTAAACCCGGCCCAAAACGGCACATTACGCTCACGCGAGAAGACACGGGTGGCTACGAATGGCACGTCAGAGGCGCCGTACGCCCAGCGACGTAGCTGGATGAATTGTGCCTTTAATGTTTTCCAGTACGTATCGCTCAACACGGCGTCTTGATAAATTGGCACGTATATTGGCAGCACTTCGTACTTACCGCCAAAATAGAACCAACTCCGCCAGTACTGGTGGCCATCTTCCACAATGGTGCGCTTGCTCCAAAATCCCATTTCGGCCAGTGCTTCCATGGGCTGGGAGTGACTGGCAAAGTTACGCAATGTGTGAGGCCGCATACTACTAATAATGTTCCAAAACGAGTTACCAGTTGCTACCACGCGCATTGGTGCTGGCACATCCCAAATGTTATTGAGGAATAATGACACTGGCTGGAATGCTAAGTGTTTGCGATCGTCATGCACAATATATTCATAGGCTACATAATCAAAGTAGGTTTTATGTGGGCGATTGTCACTGTCGAGCGTGGTAACAATCACGTCTTTTTGCGCAATATTTTGTTTATCAAGCCACCCTACTAAGTATTTGCCGGCATGCGTAATATTAGCACCCTTCCCAATTACTTCATCTGGCAAATTTTTAGGGTGTTTTACCAGTTCGAATGCTTTTACTCTGTGCGCATACTCATCACGAAGTTGCTTTACGGTCCCTTCAATCGCCTTCCCGCCACGTTCTTCATAGGCGATGGCGATAATAATTTGTTTAGGATTGAAGCTACCCGACACGACCGACTCGATAGTTGGCTGCAATACGGCATAGGACTCATTATAAGTAGCAATGATCACTGCGTGGTAGATATCATCGGGTCGTGGGTATTGCTCACTGGCATTTGCGACGAGGCGCAGGTTCTCAACATGGGCTGCAGCCCCTAATTCTCGGGTTGGGTGTGCCTTGGAGTGCTTTTCGTACGCAGTAGTTGGTGATGCTAAATCCATCAGCCGCGCGTGCCAATCGATTTTTTGAGCGTTATCGATTCGCCGCGAACCAACCAGTGTGTGATAGGCGATCCCAGCCGCTTTTACTAACAGCGTACCAATAATAAGAAGTACATAAATCCCTGCCAGTAGCGGGCTGGTAAGGCTAAGTATTATCAGTACGGCAATCGCGCCCCAGCTTAGCAACCCGGGCACCATTTCGAAAAATCTATACGCTCGTGAACGTTTTTTAAGGGGAATTTCGAGATTAATCATAACTAATTAAGGTAGGCAATCCCAAGTACCGAATAGGTGTAGGCAAACATTAATACCAGCACTATCATACTCAGCCACCCAAACGCATATGCAAGTTGTTTAAGATCAATCGCGACGAATTTTACTGTCAGTCCGATGTGAGCGATCAAAAATAGTATCCCAAAGCCAATAAAACTAAATAAGTACCACCACTTATCGCGATAAAAATGCGTGTCACCAAACGAGGTGTAGCGAACTGCAAGTTGTAAGTCACTAGCACTCAGATTAATCGCCACGTATACGATATACGCTACTCCACCCAGAAGAATTGCCATGAGCAGTAGCGACAATGGCCTGTCGGATAATATAGATTGGATGGTTGTCTTGACTTGTTGTTTCATACAAATAGATATGTGGAGCCGCTGACCGGGATTGAACCGGTGACCTACGCTTTACGAAAGCGCCGCTCTACCAGCTGAGCTACAGCGGCGCGAGTTTAGCTTGGTAGTCTTTGGTCATTATACCACTGAACGCCCCGCTTTTAAATGTGCCCAATAGCAGCCTTGCGCCAGGGGTGGAAATTTGCTAGACTACTAGGAGTCTTACGATAACCTGCGCTCGTAGTGAAGGGGTTATCACGCCTCCCTGTCACGGAGGAGATCGCCGGTTCAAATCCGGTCGAGCGCGCCA
>CAZVUR010000069.1:0-3231 GCA_964629385.1 uncultured Candidatus Saccharibacteria bacterium
TATACTACCCGCATCAACTCCATGAGGACTCACCATGGCATTAATCGTAGAAGATGGCTCAGTAGTCGCTGGCGCTGATAGCTGGGCAACGCTCACAGATGCGCGAGCGCTTGCTGCAAAGTATGGCATTACGTGTGTAATTGGTTTTGGGGATTTAGGAGCGAGCGCATCTGAAGAAGAGGCCCGTATAAAGCGCTACAAGTTTTTAAAAGAAATTGCAGCGAAGCAAGAGGCTCAGCTTGTGACAGCGCACCACCAAGATGACGTTATCGAATCGATAGCAATTAATCTTACTCGCGGCACCGGCTGGCGTGGTTTAGCAGTGTTAGGCGATAAATCAATTAAACGGCCACTACTCCATATGAGGAAAACTGAGATTTACGAGTATGCACTTACTAATGGGCTGGAATGGGTTGAAGATGAAACAAACCAAACCGATGTTTATTTGCGTAATCGTTTGCGCCGCAGGTTGTATAAACTAAACGACTCTGTACGTTCAGAATTGATTAAAATGTATCAGGAACAGATCAAGATAAAAGAAAGAATTGAGAACGAAACTGGTAATTTTCCACTTACATCTCGTTACTTTTTGACTATGGTTGATGAGCCAGTTGCTATGGAGCTACTACACGGCCTACTTACGGCTAAAAATAGAGCACTGACTAGGCCGCAGCGCAGGCGGTTGCTGCTTGCGATTAAAACCGCTAAAGCAGGCGATATATTCCAAGCAGGAAACAACACTACCGTTGGGTTTACCCAACGGGAATTCATTGTCAACTAACCCCTATAACTGGTATATTTATAGGAGTGACTTTTAATGACTTACAATTTGCTGACTGAGCGAGAAAGGATAACGACGTAATTTATGGCTGCGAAAAAACCATCACCTGGTAAAAAAAAGATGGGAAACATGGTGCGCCTGGCGCTATTTTGGGTAATTCTAGTAATAGGCACCTTGGGTGTGATTGCCTTAACTACCCCACAAGAGGAACTAAAGGAAGTTCCACTCTCTAGCGTAACCGAGCGCGCTAATAAGGGAGAAATCGCCAAGCTTGAGATAGAAGGCAATAACATAAAGGTAACTCCCGATGGTGAAGACAAACCGACTCAAAAAACCACGAAAGAACCTGGCTCAAGTATTTATGAGCAGGGGCTTAAGACCGATGCGGACGTAGAGGTCCATGTAAAAGAGCCGTCTGAGACTGGAAGCGCTATTTGGTCGGTGGCGAGTATCTTGCTGCCAGTTATCTTAATTGGCGCATTGTTCGTGTTCATGATGCGTCAAGCCCAAGGCCAGAACAACCAAGCAATGGGCTTTGGTAAAAGTAAAGCCAAGCTGTACGGTATAGATAAAGAAAAAGTGTTGTTTGCAGATATTGCTGGCAATGAAGCAGCTAAGCAAGACCTGGAAGAAGTTGTTGACTTCTTAAAGCATCCAAAGAAGTACCAGCAACTTGGTGCCAAAATTCCAAAGGGCGTACTACTAGTTGGTAACCCGGGTACTGGTAAAACAATGCTGGCGCGTGCAGTTGCCGGCGAAGCTAACGTTCCCTTCTTTAGCATTTCTGGTTCTGAATTCGTAGAAATGTTCGTTGGTGTTGGTGCAAGCCGCGTGCGTGATTTGTTTGCCAAAGCTAAAAAGAACGCGCCGGCTATCATCTTTATTGACGAAATCGATGCTGTTGGCCGCAAGCGTGGCAGTGGCATGGGCGGTGGCCACGACGAACGTGAGCAAACCCTGAACCAGATATTGGTTGAAATGGACGGATTCGAAACTGGTACGAATGTAATCGTGCTAGCAGCGACAAACCGTGCTGATGTACTTGACCCAGCCTTGCTGCGGCCTGGTCGTTTTGATCGACGCACGAATATCATGTTGCCAGAGAGGCCAGACCGCGAGAAAATTTTAAAGGTTCACTTTAAAAACAAACCGACCGATCCAACAGTTAACCTTGACAAAATGGCTGCTAAAACTGCAGGTAGCAGCGGTGCAGACCTTGCAAACATTGCTAATGAAGCGGCGATTATTGCTGCTCGGCGCAATGCTAAAATGATTTCGAACAAAGATCTGACTGAAGCATTCGAAAAAGTAGCAATCGGCCCTGAGCGAAAAGCTAAGGTTATGAACGAAAAAGAAAAAGAATTGACTGCGTATCACGAGGCGGGGCATGCGATTGTGGGCCACATTCTGCCAGATTCAGATCCAGTGCACAAGGTAACTATCATTCCACGCGGTGGAACTGGCGGTGTGACTTGGTTCTTGCCACCAGAAGACAAGAGCTACACTAACGTATATGAGTTCAAAGACATCTTAGCGCGAGCTATGGGTGGCCGAATCGCAGAAAAGATCAAGTATGGTGAAGACGGAATCACTACTGGCGCCGGCAGTGACCTGCGAAAAGCGACCGAGATTGCCCGAGATATGATAATCGAGCAGGGTATGGGAAAAACGCTCCGCGATCAAGTATTCCATGAAGACAACGGTGGTATGGTGTTCGATAAAATTACCCACGAGCGGCCATACAGCGATGACACAGCCAAGCAAATTGATAAAGAAGTTGAGTTGCTTATAAAAGAGGCGGCCACTCGTGCCGAAGCAGTCATTAGGCACAACATGCAGCACTTAGATGCGCTTGCTGCAGAACTTCTGAAGCAAGAAACAATTGAAGAGAATGTTGTTGAGCAGGTGCTAAAGGATGCTACTCTTCCGAAAGAAGCGATGCTTCACGCATAGGTAAGTCATATGGGAAAAGTCCAAAGTGTCGTAGCGAGGGCGAATCGTAAGTTAACGGTTCGATTCGCCGCCATCTTGATTGCCAGTTCAACGCTGGCATCAATGTTGTTTGGTTTTTTGCGCGAACGTATGCTTAATAGCTACTACTACGACACTTATAAAGTAGGACTCGACGCCTATACGGCAGCGTTTATTCTCCCAGACTTCATGTATTTCATACTGGTATCGGGCGCCTTGAGCGTTACGTTTATCCCTGTATTTAACCAGCGACTGGCCGGTGGCAATAAAAAATCGGCTTGGGAACTTTCTACCAGCATGATTAATCTGATGGCTGCTGCTACTCTGGTGGCAAGCATCTTGATCATTATTTTTGCCGAACCATTAATTCGCTATATTATTGCGCCGGGGCTCTCCGAAACAGGTACGGCATTAGCGGTGAGTATGATGCGCGTGATTGCTATCAATCCGTTCTTGTTTGCTATAGCCACGGTGATTGC
>CAZVUR010000070.1:0-3103 GCA_964629385.1 uncultured Candidatus Saccharibacteria bacterium
GTTTGTGGCAAAAAACGTGTACCAAACCCGGCGGCTGGAATAATTGCTTTTGTTACTGGCTTTGTCATACACTACATCCTCTCTGCTGAGCTTACTACATTATAGTTTTTCACGTATCAGTTTTTGGGCTAAAGACGGATTAGCTTTACCCTGCGACTTTTTCATGACCTGGCCTACTAAATATCCGATCGCCTTGTCATTGCCCGCCTTTATATCGGCGATTGATTTTTGCGATGCCTCATCTGCTAAAACTTCATCTACCACGGCAGCGATTGCAGATTCGTCGCTAACTTGTAATAGATTTCTTTTTTCGGCGATATGTTCAGGATTTGTTTCCCCTGCAACCAGCGCCAAGAATACTTCTTTGGCTGCGGTGCTCGAAAGCTTGGCCTCTGCGGTCATATCGGCAAGTTTTACAAGATCGTTTATCGCTATCTGTTTCTCTTCTTCCCCATCGGTCGTATCGTCTTCAGCAAATTTAAATACACTCGCATACCAATTGGCCACACGAGCGGCATGTTCCTGTGAACGCTGAAGTACACCATATACGTTTTCGGCATGAGCCTTATTGGCAAGCAAAGTATTTATCACGGAATTATCGAGTTGTAGTGCACTAAATGCCTGCCGGTAGTCTTGCGGCAGCATACCAACTTCAGATTGTATCGCCGCAATTTCATCTTTTTCAAGCACGATTGGCGGAATATCAGGATCAGGCATATACCGATAGTCCTGTGCATCCTCCTTGGAGCGCTGGCTGGTAGTCTTTTGTTTCGCATCATCCCATCCGCGGGTTTCTTGTACGACGCTCTCACCCCGCTCTAGTAACTCAACTTGACGCTTAAATTCATACTCGGCAGCCTTTTCAACACTTCTAAACGAGTTAAGGTTTTTAACTTCGGCACGTTTGCCCAGTACGTCGCTGCCCGCTGGCGCTACAGAAATATTAACGTCGAACCGCATATTGCCATGGTACAAGTCCCCATGAGTTACGCCCGCGTATGTCATTAGGCGGTAAAGCTCGGTGCAGTAGGCACGAGCTTCGGCGGGGCTATGCATATCCGCCTCTGATACGATTTCGATAAGCGGTGTACCGGCCCGATTTAAGTCAACTAACGTATGGTCATTATAGTGAGTTTGCTTGCCTGCATCGCTTTCAATATGTGCATGATGAATTCGTACTTCAACTTCACTTCCGTCGGGTAAAGGAGCAATGACTTTTCCTGCCCCAATCGTTGGGTGGTACATCTGAGTAATCTGATACCCCATTGGAAGATCTGGATAGAAATAATGTTTACGATCGAACCTGCTTATATGGGCCACGTCTGCGTTCAGAGCTTTGGCGGCTTTAACAGCCAGCGTTACGGCTTCTTTATTTAAAAGTGGCAGCATACCTGGCAACCCGTAATCAATTGGGTGAACAACACTATTTGGCTCTTTATCGCGGGCGTCGTTGTCGGCTGGACTGAACAACTTTGATATTGTTGCAAGTTGCACATGACACTCGATGCCAATTGTCATTTGCCACGTGACACTCATTAAATTGCCCCCAAATCTTTAAGACCTTGCTTATATGCCGCCAAGGCCCGCCGAGTATCTTCGTAGCGTACTTTTACATCCGTTTCGTGAGCAATTTGATTGCGAATTTTGTGTGCCATCCAAATATTGTTAGCGCTCGACCAAGTATCTTTTGCAGATTTCATGCGCTCCCCCATGGTTTGCCCATGAAAGCCACGCTGGCGCAGAGCTTGGTCAAGAAGTTTATCGGCGTTCAAAATCACTAAATGGTAGCTTGCCTCTTGGTCGCGCGCCAATTGGCGTTCGACCGTTAGCCACTGTGACCGGTATTTTTCTACGTCAAGTTGTTTACCACCCTTTCGACCATGCGCTAATAAAAATAAAATGATGCTTCCTATTACCACTATCGCAACCAGAAACGCTACCATTAATCCATCGTTCATATACTCGTCTCCATCGCCTTCGCAATATCGAATAACATTGCATCTTGCTGCCGCTGGCCTATTAGCTGCACACCTACCGGCATACCATTCGACTCTTTTGAAGGAACAGACAAAGCAGGCAATCCTGCCAAACTGACACCTACCGTCATTGCATCCGACAGGTACATTTTTATAGGATCATCGGTATTTTCGCCAATTCCAAAAGCCGTAGTTGGCACAACTGGCGACACCAGCACGTCGTACTCTGAAAATAGATTGTTAAATTCATTAATAAGAAGCTGGCGAGCTTGTTGCGCCTTTTGGTAGTACGCATCAAAATACCCACTTGAGAGCACGTAGTTGCCTATCATAATCCGTCGCTTCGATTCAGCTACAAACCCTTCATCGCGTGAGGTTCCGTACAGTTCATCTAGCGTAGTAACATTCGCCGCACGCTTGCCGTACCGTAGGCCGTCGTATCGGGCTAAATTGCTGGCGATTTCTGCAGGTACGACGATGTAATATATTGCCAAGCTGTATTTAGCCATAGGAAGCGATATGTCACTAATTGTGTGTCCAGCTTGTTTAAGTCCGGCTATATAGGCTTCGACGCTGGCTTTCACGCCGGGGTCAGTATCATCAGTCATAAAATCGCTGATAACGCCGATTTTTAAAGATTCTGTCGTCTTTGGGGCATGTGCGGCAAAGTAATCCGGAAGCGTTGTAGCATCCTTTTCGTCGCGGCCGGACATAATTTCGGTCACCAGTCGAGCATCCTCGATAGTAGTAGCAAAACAGCCCGTTACATCCGTACTACTTGCCATGGCTACGACACCGTAGCGGCTATTCATGCCATAAGTTGGCTTAACGCCAACAACACCGTTAAAACTGGCTGGCTGGCGGATTGAGCCCCCAGTGTCGGTGCCAAGAGCAAACGGCACAATCCCAAGTTTCACCGCAACCGCTGAACCACCGCTACTTCCACCGGCTACCTTGGTGTCGTCAACGGCGTTTTTTGTCAGGCCAAACGCAGAATTTTCAGTACTACTGCCGTGAGCAAATGAGTCAAGGTTGGCTTTGCCTATACAAATTGCTCCTTCCGCTTCGAGTTTTTCAATCACCGTCGCCTGCAATGGTGCCTCAAAATTTTCTAGAATCGTACTGGC
>CAZVUR010000071.1:0-2991 GCA_964629385.1 uncultured Candidatus Saccharibacteria bacterium
TGGCCTACCATAAGAAGTGGAGGGTAGAATACTTCAGACGGCCGTTATACACAACCTAACATATAGAATTCCCTGAGAAAACTCGGGGGATTCTGTTAGAATAGGGGGTATAAGGTGCGTTTGGTTGACCTCGCATTGAAACTCAACCAATCAGCACCATTTTAGCACTTATTTGACATAAAGTCAACACTTTTTATCACCTTTTATATGAAAATCAATAATATTCGACCCCAAGACAACAATTTTCTTAAGGTAATAGCGAATATTGCCGGTGCGCCTAAAACATTAAACTATATAGGAAATCTGCCGACAGAACGGCGACCAAGCGTCGCAATAGTGGGCACCCGCAAGCCTACTAAGTACGGTAAGGAGGTGACCGAGCGAATTGCATTCGAACTGGCGCACAGAGGCATAGTGATAGTAAGTGGGCTGGCGCTGGGCGTCGATGGGCTTGCACACAGAGCTGCGCTGGATGCAGGCGGCACTACCATCGCTGTACTCGGCAATGGGCTGCCAGCTATTTACCCCTCAACACATCGTCAACTAGCCGATGACATTGTACGCCAAGGGGGCGCGCTACTGAGTGAATACCCCGAGAACGACCCAGCTTACCCGGCGCATTTTTTAGAGCGTAACCGCATCGTCAGTGGACTGGCAGATGCAATTGTTATCACCGAAGCTGCTCAGCGCAGTGGAACGCTTAATACTGCTATGCACGCTATGGAACAGGGGAAGGAAGTATTTGTTGTGCCCGGACCGATTACGAGCCCAATGAGCCTGGGCTGCAACAGCCTACTTAAACAAGGTGCCACGCCGCTGCTTAGTAGTGATGATGTTATTGACATTATCGCGCCTTCGCTGGGTGCGCCCCAAGCATCGTTGGCACTCGGCAACAATGATACAGAGATAGCTATACTAGAATTCTTGCAAAACGGCGGCCGCGATGGCGATGCCATGCAAGCGGCGCTGGGCATTTCAGCCACCGAACTCTCGACCAGCCTCACCATGCTCGAAATCGCCGGCACCATTCGCGCACTTGGGGCTAATCAGTGGACTTTACGATGATGCGTTTATAAAGAGAGAAATTTCTCTTTTAGATTATTATTTAACATGAACAGTCTTAACGGGAATTTCTGGGTCGCGGGGAACAGTGTAGTGAGGCCGATCTATGGGGCCAATATACCGGTCGCGGGGCGTTGGGTCTGGTCGTTCAATACCCGGTAGCTCGGCAGCCTGGCGCGCTACTACTCCTAGTCCTCCTACAAGCAATACTCTATCTGGCGACGTAGTCCGTTCACCAGTTCTACGAAACGGATCGCTATCGATGCTCATATGTTGCTCCTCTTTTAGCTGTCTATTTTATCTGGCACCTCACGTGGTACCGATATACTTCTAATGCTACACCCTGCAGCCTCTGTGTCAAGACTTTTTGGTACGTCGTAAAACTCTACTTACTTGCATTTTAGCAAGCGTCCGCGTAGTATAGGCAACTGTATTTAGCTACAATAGATATCTATGAGCAAAAATTTAGTCATCGTCGAGAGCCCTGCAAAGGCCAAAACCATTGAAAAGTACCTTGGAAAAGATTTTAAGGTGCTTTCAAGCATTGGCCACATTCGCAGTATCGTGAAAAAAACTAAGGATGGCACGCCGCCGATTGATGTAAAAAATGGTTTTAAGACCACTTATGAAGTGGACCCCGAGAAAAAGAAGGTAATTGCCGAACTGAAGAAAGCTGTGAAGGCTGCCGAAACAGTATGGCTAGCAACCGATGAAGACCGCGAAGGGGAGGCGATTGCCTGGCACCTATGCGAAGTGCTCGGACTTGACCCAGCCAAAACCAATCGTATTGTGTTTCACGAAATTACCAAAGACGCCATTACAAAAGCGATTAAGCAGCCCCGCACGGTCGACATGCACTTGGTGCAAGCCCAACAGGCCCGTCAGATTTTAGATAGGATTGTTGGCTTTGAGCTAAGTCCTGTGGTGTGGCAAAAAGTACCGGGCGGCAAAAGTGCCGGCCGTGTGCAGAGCCCTGCCGTGCGACTATTAGTAGAGCGTGAAAGAGAAATCCGTGCGTTTGAGGGTAGTAGCCAATTTAAAGTTACGGCACTATTTTTACACGATAACCAAGAATTTAAAGCCGAATTAAACCAACGTTTTGACAGCGAAGCCGAAGCCCGCGCGTTTCTAGAAGCGTGCAAAGGACAGTCCTTTGCAGTGGCGGATATAACCAAAACACCAGGTACGCGCAACCCAAGCGCGCCATTTACCACCAGCACCTTACAGCAAGAAGCCAACAGCAAGCTAGGGTATGGCAGCAAGGCGACTATGGCCGCCGCCCAAAAACTGTATCAGGCCGGTAAAATAACCTACATGCGAACTGATAGCGTGAACCTGAGCGGACAGGCAATCGCCGCTGCAACGGACTATATAAAGCGGCTCTACGGGCCAGAGTATAGTACGGTGCGTAAATACAAAAACAAGAACGCCAGCGCCCAAGAAGCGCATGAGGCGATCCGTCCAACTGATATGACGCTTGAAACAGCCAGCAATAACGAATACGACCAAAAGCTCTACGATTTAATTCGACGCCGCACTCTGGCGAGCCAAATGGCGCCTGCGAAGCTGGAAAAAACCACTATTTCGGTGCGTATTGATAGCCGTTCGAACAATTCAGGAGGAGAGACTATAGGCGAAGTGCAGCCCGACGCGCTCCTGCCAGGATCAAAGAGCGCGCCGGAGCGAAACAGTCTCTCTGATGGAATTGTTCGAAAAGGCGGTACTAGCCTGCTATTTGAAGCAAAGGGCGAAGTTGTTGTATTCGATGGCTTCCTGCGAGTATACGGAGGTGGCAAGGATGAACTATTACCTGCCCTAAGTTCTGGCGATTCACTGGTACCATCAGGCGTAGAAGCTCGTCAAGTTTTTGCCCGCCCACCAGCCCGTTATACCGAAGGAAGCTTGGTCAAAAAGCTCGAAGAACTCGGT
>CAZVUR010000072.1:0-2906 GCA_964629385.1 uncultured Candidatus Saccharibacteria bacterium
CTCGCACCGGAAAGCTTAGTGCGTAGTAATACAAATAGCTTGGGAACCGCACCAGGTCACCCATCCACATGTCATCGTCCGACATGTCGCGTATGACTGGCCCGGCAAGTATAGGCCGCTCCGCGTAGTAATATATTGCACCTAGGTGCCGGTGGCCATCAGGCACCACGCCGTTTTCGTTACGCTCCACGTATTTGCCGCCAATGCCGTCTTTAGGTGTTGAGGGTGCAATTACAACGGCAGAAAACACTGCCTGCAGCACAAACAATGCGATTATCCAGCGGTAGGCCGTCGGCGAGGAAATTACCGAACGGACGTTTGCAAGCAGCCCCATCTTACTCATTACCCCTCATTATACCGGTAAAAATGCTATAATTGACCTAAATCATGAAAGTATTTATCCAGATTCCTTGCCTGAACGAAGAAAAAACATTACCCCTTGTATTTGAAAAAATGCCAAAGAAGCTGCCTGGCGTTGATAGTGTTGAATGGCTCATTATCGATGACGGCTCTACCGACAAGACTATCGAGGTTGCCAAGCGACTTGGCGTGAAGCATTTTGTGCACCACCGCCGCAACATGGGGCTGGCTCGCTCATTCCGTGACGGCGTGGATTATGCGCTTAAGCACGGCGCCGACATCGTGGTAAATACCGATGGCGATAACCAGTACCCACAAGATCGAATTAAAGACCTCATTAAGCCAATTCTAGAAGGCAAAGCCGAAATTGTAATTGGCGACCGCCAAACCGCCACTATTGCCCACTTTTCGGGCTTTAAAAAACTCATGCAGCGCTTTGGTAGCTGGGTAGTGAATGTTGCGGCTGGCACCGACCTGCCCGACGCAGCCAGTGGCTTCCGAGCTTATTCACGTAGCTCACTAATAAAACTAAATATTGTGACTCCATTTAGTTACTGCATGGAAACGATTATTCAGGCCGGCAACAAACGCCTGGCTATCGTTAGTATTCCGATTGAAACCAATGCCAAAACTCGTGAGTCACGATTATTTAAGAATATTTGGCAGCACATGGCGCGTTCTGGCCAGGCGATTTTGCGTAGTTACATTATGTTCAAACCGCACATTATTTTTTCTGTACTTGGCGGTATTTTGTTGGTTGCAAGCCTTATCCCATTCATTCGATACTTCGTATACGTTGCAATGGGCGACAGCGAAGGCCACTTACAGTCGCTGATTTTCGGTAGCGCCATGTTAGTCGGGTCACTCTTATCGTTTGCGCTGCTTGTTATTGCCGACCTGCAAAAAACCAATCGTATTTTGCTTGAAGATCAACTGGAACGAACCAAGGAAATGCAATACCGTAAATGACACGCGTTCTCGTAGTTGCTTCTACCTTCCCGGCAAGCGATTCTGATTCAGTACCCGCATTCGTGAAAGATCAAATCAAAGCCATGAAGAGCCTAGACGATTCTTTGGAATTTTCGGTGCTGGCACCTCACGATATTCGTTCAAATACGAAAAAATTTACAAAGCATAATGCATACGACGAGTATCGTTTTCACTATGCTTGGCCACATTCAATTGAAAAGCTCGCGGGCCAAGGAGGCATTATGCCAAACCTGCAAGCCAATCTGCTCAATTATCTGCTTATTCCTGGCTTGTTTTTATGTGAGGGTATTTCCACATATAACCTCACCCGTAGACTCAAACCCGATTTACTGTACGCGCACTGGTTCACACCACAAGCTGTTATCACTCGAGTTGTAGGTAAACTTACAAACACACCATTTGTTTTCACCACCCACGCCTCCGATGTTGCCGTGTGGCATAAAATACCATTCATCGGTAAACCTATCGTTCGCTGGAGTACGCGTGGCGCTCGTGGCTTCACCGCTGTGAGCGAACGATCAATGGACAAGTTGGCGGAGTTTTTTAGTAATAAAGAGTGGCGTGAGCTAAAAAAACGGTCTCTACTCGTACCAATGGGGGTTGATTTAATAACCGAACCCTCCGACATGGAGGTGCAAGAAAACAGCATTATGTTTGTTGGTAGGATAGCCGAAAAGAAAGGTATTCAGTACCTGCTACCTGCTTTTAAAGAAATACTGCTAGATATTCCAGAAGCTACACTCACTGTTGCCGGTGACGGCCCGTGGCTCGCCCGTTTAAAAAAACAAGCTAAGAGCCTTGGGTTAACCAAACAACAGGTCGCTTTTCCGGGCTATACTACCGGAGATGCCAAACAGAAGCTCATTAATTCGCACTTAGTGTATGTAGTCCCTTCTATTATTGCTGACGATGGCGACGCCGAAGGGTTGCCAGTTACTCTTATGGAAGGCTTAGCTGCGGGTAAAATATGCATTTCCACTAACGAGAGCGGTGCTGATAATGTACTTACGGATGGTAAAGACGGGTTCCTTGTGCCTCAAAAGAATGCCGAGGCCCTTACTGCAGCATTAAAGAAAGCTTTGTCGCTAAGTGACACAAAGACAAAAGAAATGGGCAAAGCAGCGCAAGAAACCGCCAAGCAATTCAGCTGGCCTGTTATTGCTCGTAAGCACATAGATTTCCTAATAAAGGATGTACTATGACAAAACGAATACTTCTTATTAACAGTGACCTAGCTAAAAACCGCGGTGATCGGGCGATTGCCGAAGGCAACATACTGCTTATTAAAGAACGATTCCCAGGTGCCATTATTACCGGGATCTCTCAGGAAACAAAACGCGACAAACAGTGGTATGGCATTGATTTCCTTGATATGAATTTTCAGTCGGTTAATCCGTTTGACCTGCTCCGACTATGTAAGTTTGCTCGTTCACAAGACATCATTTTATGGGGTGGTGGCGAAATTCTAAAAGACTACACAAATAAAGCTGCGCTTTGGTATTGGGTACTCAAAATAAGCATTATTCGATTGTTCAATAGCAACGTTTATGGCATGT
>CAZVUR010000073.1:0-2890 GCA_964629385.1 uncultured Candidatus Saccharibacteria bacterium
AAGGTGGGTTACCCTTGGACCTGCTTATTCACCAAGAACGAGTTGTTATTACGTAATAAGTTACCATTTGATTGTAGCACAAAATAGTACTTTACGTCAAGTGGAGCACCTCTTTACTTAGTTAGTAATTGAAAATTGACAAAACCACCATATTTTGGCATGATAATCGCATTGGCAACAGCGTGGCTGACGGAGATTCTGCAGCACAAAGCTACTTAGGAGGCTTGCCATGACAAATTATGCAGCATCAGAAGTCCCTACTCAGTTTGCAGGTGAACCCTGCGACCTCATGTGGCGGGTAGTCTGGTGTGTAGACCCGAGCCGCGGCGACTTGTACGTCGTTACCTCCGAGAACACAGATGTTCTCGTGCAGCTTGTGGATGGTGGTATCGCTAACCGACCTGGCGATATCCTAGGCATTGAGATGCCTGTCCTCGTCAGCGCTGCGACTGGCAAGGTCATTGCGCTCCCTGTACAGGATAGCTCAGGCTGGAAAGAGTGCAAGCGGCTACGAGACTAGCCCGCAACTCGCGGGGCCCCTGGATACGCCAGGTGTGCCCCGCTAGAGATGCGGGCTTATTTAATTGATTTAAATTATAATGCCTGCTGGCACAAAGTAACTTATAACACCTACGACCAAAAGCACTGCGTACCAGATCTTTCTATCTTCCTGGTGATGCTCAAAGGTGCGTACGATTAAAAACCCGATGAGGATACCGAGAGGTAGTGCGCCAAATATTATTCCCATCCAGCTAAGCGGTTCAGAGAACTTTATCCAGAATGTACCCAGAAGTACCACTACAACGAGTTTTAAAAAGTAGGTGCCATCACTTTCAAATACGCGCTCACGTAATCTTTTGGTTGATTTTTTAATTGGTTTTTTCGGTGTTTGTTTTTTCGTCATTAATTTCATTGTATTTTATACTTGAAATAAGCACAAGCGTGTATACTGTAGGTATGGCTACTAAGAAAACTACAACCAAGAAAGCTCCGGCTAAGAAAAAACCAGCCGTAAAAACTTCAAAAACGGCAGTAAAAAGAGTACATAAACCAGCCCGTAAGTCTTCAAGAATGTTGGCTATCCAACCTGAGCAAGAAGATTTTATGAACTTCCGTGTTAATCGCGAAACAGTTTACTGGGTGGTACTAGGCGCGGTAGTAATTATTTTTGCGATGTGGATCATGCAGTTGCAAGCAGACATCCAAAAAATTTACGATGATATCGACGCTAGCACTGCTGCATCTGAAGCTGTAGACATTACTCCTAAAAAAGACTAATACGCATATTTAATGTAATTAATAACCCCTCTACGTGAGGGGTTATTAATTTATACTATGTATCTTTACATACGAATTTCTGCATCTACGCCAGCGGGAAGGCTGAGGTTCTGCAAAGAATCGATGGTTTTTGGCGTTGCATTAGTAATGTCGATTAGGCGCTTGTGAACACGCATTTCAAAGCTTTCGCCGCCTGTCTTATACACGTGCGGGCTCTTAATCACGGTAAACGTACTTTTACGTGTTGGCAAAGGTACTGGGCCAGCAATTGTAGCACCGGTACGTACGGCTGTGTCAATAATTTGCTTTGCTGATTGATCGATCACTTTGTGATCATATGCCTTAAGGCGAATACGGATTTTAAGACCTTCGTCTTTAACCATAATTAAAACTCCTTATACACTAACGCGGTATATATGCGACACCGTAACCTCAAGCTCGAATCGGAATCTAGTCATCGTCTGGCCGAGTTATCGATGTGATTTGTATGCAGTTATTACTATAGCATATTTTACATAAAGCTACCAGTATGGTAAAACTGGGTAGTCCGTCCCCGAGCAAAGGAATGAAGTAATGAAGCCAATTGCGCTTTGGAGTATCCTCGCAGTACTGGTGCTTGGTGCTGCCGGGGGCTGCGCCGCCTTCATCAAGTACGATAGAGCCAAGCCAGAGCACAACACGTATTCAGGCTGCCTGCCTGGCACCGATGTATATGTGACGCTTGACTACGGTGTTATACGAGCGGCCCAGTCGGATGTTTGTCAGACTGGCCAATCAACATACCCGGAACTTCGAGGAGACTTGCCAGAAGACGTCACCCTCACCTGCCTGAAGGAGATCGATGGTCTTGGCCTCGGAGTCGCCAAGGTGAGCTGGCGCGACTCGGACGTTCTGGTGAGTACCGCAACATGCGAACCTCGCTAGAGCACGCTATTCACCCCGCCTACCGTCGAAGCCTCGTCTGCCTCCGGGTCGGCGGGGTTTCGCACTTTTTAAATTAGTTACTTGAATATTAATTAGCATAAGCGTATAACTAGGTCATACTTGCTAGTTACACCTATGAGCGCTAATCAACACACACATGAAGAGTTTACATTCGCTTCGTCTGAAGAATACGCAGAATTTACATTCTACAATGAGCTTGTTCGGAAGCATAATGACGATGACTGGAGCGAACTGCAAATTGCTTTAAGTGCTAGCTTTCAAAAATTATGTGCTGAATCGCTCGTTCAGCATTTACGTCAAAAACCCTATTTTCAAAGATTTGGCGGCAAAGTACTCGATGTCATAATGATGCCTACGGGCGAGCCATACATGTTTTATATTGGCTTACAAATTAAAAATTAGATTCAACTAAAATACCTCCGCCTAAACGGAGGTATTTATAAAGTGAATACTAAATTATTTAGTAATCTTGGTTACCACACCGGCACCAACAGTCTTACCACCTTCACGGATAGCGAAGTTAAGGCCCTGTTCCATAGCGATAGGAGCAAGAAGCTTAACGTTGAAAGTAAGAGTGTCACCTGGCATAACCATTTCTTTGTCAGCTGGAAGCTCAACTTCACCAGTAACGTCAGTTGTACGGAAGTAGAACTGTGGTTTGTAGCCC
>CAZVUR010000074.1:0-2886 GCA_964629385.1 uncultured Candidatus Saccharibacteria bacterium
ACTTTTTTCCATGCGTACCCAATCAAACTTCTTGTCTTCAGTAAGGTGTTGCGACAAATTAATGCTAATGAGATTACAGACCGATACGTTCTTTTCGTCTTGCGGCAGGGTGATTTCTGTACATAGGTTTGAACAGTGAATCGTGCCAGTGTTGTTGTTTAGCGCCCGAACATTAATGGTGTCTTTCCAGGTCAGCCATGGGTGGCTGGTTGCCTGCAAGCTGGTCAGAATTTGCTTAAACTGCTGGCGAGCAGGAACTTTCATGAAATCTTTGATCTCGCCCTTTTCTGCCATTTTACAGTATTCGTTGTAACGCTGCGAAAACACCTCACCGTATAGTTCGGGCAGGTCACTTACATCAGCAGGGTCGAACAAGTACCAGTCTTTGTCAGCCTCAACACGCTTCATGAACTCGTCGCTTATGTACACAGCGGTGTTCATAATACGAGTGCGGAGGTAGGGGTCACCCGAATTCTGGCGAAGATCGAGGAACTGCGGGAAGTTAAGGTGCCAGTTTTCCAGGTACATAGCGGCCGCACCAGCTTTCTTGCCCTTGCGGCTCACAGCAAATAGCGCACTGTCGATCATTTTCATGAACGGAATTGGGCCAGTACTTTCGGTATTGGTTGTCTTTACTGGGCTGCCGGCTGCACGCAGCTTGGTCATTGTTATGCCAATGCCCCCTGTACCTTTAGCAATCCACATAGTGTCGCGAATACTTTTTGCAATACTGTCCATATCGTCTTGGACTTCCATCAAAAAGCAGTTAGAAAGCTGCGGGAAGGCGCCACCAGCGTTCACCCTGGTGCTTCCTCCTGTAACATACTCTAGTTTGCTCATGTGGTCATAAAAATCCAGTGCTGCCGCGGTTGGGTCTTTTTCGTTGTAGCTCAGTCCCATGGCAATACGCATGTGCGTAAACTGTGGAGTTTCGATTGGTGCACCGCTATTTTTGCGAAGTGCATAGCGGTTTTTGTTGGTTACCACGCCAATATACTTGAATAGCTCATCACGGGTTGGATCAAGCGCTTGGGCCAGCTTTTTAAGGTCAAACCTGCCGTCACTCATACGAGTATCAAGTAGTCCGTCCTTTACGGCTTGCTTTACGTAGGTGGGGAATTCCTTGGCGTGCAGTTTTTGTAGTTCTGCATCATCTTTGTAGTCACCAAGAATATTTTTGTAGATGTTTTTGAGCAGCAACCTCGCTGCGATTTTGTCAAAGTCTGGGTCGTCTTTAACATTTTGAAGCGCCGTGTGTATGACTGCTTCATCAAGCTGCTCGCTGGTAATGCCATCGAATAATGTTAGTTGTAGTTCTGTCGCTACTTGCACAACCTTGGCCACTTGGTCTGGCAGTCCCTCACATGCCTTCAGTAGCGCCAGGTTGATTTTGTTGGCGTCAAATGGTTCGCGGGTGCCATCTCGCTTTACCACATGAATTCCGTTCATGAAATTCCCCTATTAGTTATATTTTATGTTTGTTAGACAGGCGGCCCACCTCCCCAGGTGTTCAAGCCAACGCAAAACAGCCCTCTTCGGTTTCCCGAGAGATCACCATTGCAGTAGTGGTGCCTTGCGTATCTGTCTATTTTATTGAACGCTACATATGTAGTGGTCTGAGCAATACTATAGACCCTAAATATGGGCTATACAAGACTTTTTTAATGGTTTTTTTAACTACAAGCATAAGCTTGGCAAACCACCTCTATAAAACTATGCCTAGTGTAGTGTTGCTTTTTTACAACGCTATATATAGCGTCTGAATGCCAGATTATGTCAACAGATTGATATGGTACAATAAAAGCAAACTTACTAAAAACAAAAAGGATTAACCACTAAATATGGCATTCTCATTTAACAATATCCCTATTGGTAATACGTTCAAAGCAAAGCGCGCAAATTTTGGGGTGGGAAGTTTTATATTCCTCCTTATATTTGGCATTATTTTTATAGGAGTAAGTTGGCTATTTGTCGCCGATGATTTTCGTTCCAGCAAATGGCCGTCTATTGACGGTACTGTAACTAACGTCACCCGCTCTACGGATAGTGATGGTGATGTGTCGTACCGTCCCACCGTCAGTTACACAATCGATGGCAACACCTACACTACCGCTCGGTCATACTCATCTAGCCAGTCGTACTCAGTTGGTACGCCTCAGGCTGTACGCTACAATCCTGATAATCCTTCCGACGCCGTTATAGGTACTCATGGCTCAGGCTTCTTCGTCTATCTGTTCCCACTTGTTGGACTGGGTATTATCATCTTGGCAATTGTCCTATTCATTAGGAATATTCGCCGCACCGGACAAATTAACTCACTAAAGCAAACTGGCGTAAAGCTACAAGGCATAGTGACTGGTATTGGATCCAACGGCAGTACGAACAATGGCACTGCTCAGATTATCGTAAGCGCAACTGGGCCGGATGGCCAAGTGCACCATTATAAAAGCGACGCCATAAACGGCCTTAACATTATGGGAATTGCTGACTACCAAACAAAACCGGTAGCTATCGACGTTTATATAAACCCAACAAACCCTGAACTTTATTACGTCGACCTTGATGATATCCCTGATATTACCCCAGAACGTATTACCGAGTTATTAAGTAATGTAGCTAGCCAAAATAATCCAATTGCTACGCCGCCAACTGTCAAAAACGTGCCGCCAATGCCTCAACCCCCTGCTAACCCAACATTTCTTCAAAAATAACCTGTAAATAAAAATATCCGAGACTATATATCTCGGATATTTTTATGGCGGAGAGAACAGGATATCGCTTTGCTCCTCCGCTTAGAAGGGACACGTGCAAGCACGAGTTTCCTTCTTCGCTATGTTTCTACCTTTCCGCTCGAACCTATTTTACCACGAAGTGCTAAAGCTCAGC
>CAZVUR010000075.1:0-2825 GCA_964629385.1 uncultured Candidatus Saccharibacteria bacterium
AGCCAACTCTCGACACTGCTTGATAACACCGCCAGTGGGTGGGACTCGGTTGGCAAAGCAAGCTTGTTACTTCTAACAAGCTTATCTGGCGGCCTAAATACATCGTTTACCGAAGCCCAGCAAATCTATTCAGCGTTGCTGTTATTACTCGTGTGGTTGGCGGTAGTGTGGATACTGCGTGCGGTATTATCTGGCAACATACCGAAGTTTCGGGATGCGCTCTATAATAGTGGCGCGCCAATCGTTAGTACGGCGGTTGTGCTACTTATATTGATTGTGCAGCTGGTACCGATTGCCCTTGCAATTGTAATGGTGAGTGTTGGTATTAGAACGGAAATGTTCGATTCACCAACGATGTCGCTGATACTTTCAGTTGTTGCACTTGGTTTAGGTGTACTGTCAATTTACTGGGTAACAAGTACGGTAATTGCACTTGTTGTTGTTACGCTTCCTGGTATGTACCCATGGCGGGCAATTCAAACAGCTGGCGATCTTGTGATAGGCCGACGCATCAGGATTGTATTACGGCTTGGATGGATGATACTAAGTGCCTTGATTTTTTCGATTGTGGTATTACTGCCAATTATTCTACTCGACCGCGCGGTTAAACACGCGTGGCCAGTTATTGAATGGATGCCAATCGTACCGGTTGTAATGGCTTTCACGGGTTCGGCATTGGTAGTGTGGTCGGCGACATATGTATACTTGTTATATAGAAAGATTGTCGAAGATGACGCAAGCCCAGCCTAAAGAACGTATCACTAAACTACGCGAACTGATCAACGAGTATCGGTATCATTACCATGTACTTAATGAATCAATCATGAGTGAAGCAGCTGCGGATAGCTTGAAGCATGAACTTGCACAGTTGGAGGAGCAATACCCTGAACTTATTACCCCTGACAGCCCGACCCAACGTGTAGCTGGTACGGCGCTTGATAAATTTAAAAAAGTCACACATCGTGTGCCAATGATTAGTTTGAGTGACGTATTCAACCGTGAGGAAATAGAAGCCTGGGTGGGCCGAATGGACAAGCTACTACCAGGTTCTCGCGGGCAGCACGAATTTATATGTGACATTAAAATGGATGGATTGGCATGTGCATTAGTGTATGAAGATGGCATATTAATTCAAGCTGTGACGAGAGGTGACAGTCGGGTAGGTGAAGACGTGACCATGAACGTTCGCACAATTGAAAACGTACCATTAGGGCTACGTGAGAATCAAAAGTATGCACACATGCTTCGTGGGCGAACTGAGATCCGCGGCGAAATTGTAATGTACAAGCAAGACTTTGCTATGCTAAATCAGGTGCGCGAACAAGCTGGCCAGCCTTTATTTAAAAACCCGCGCAACTTAGCTGCAGGAACAATACGCCAGCTCGACCCTCGTTTGGTTGCCGAACGTCCCCTGCACTTCGTGGGCTATGACATACTACGTGATAATTCCGCCGACGTACCAACGAATGCGGTCGGCTATGATATGATGGCAGAACTTGGAATTACGACGAGTGGCCAAACGCGTATTTGTACAACGGTTGAAGAAGTAATGGCGTATGTGGATGAGCTGGGTGATAAGCGCGAAGGATTTAAATTTAATAGCGATGGCATAGTCATAAAAATCAATGACCGGGTTCAATTTGAAAAACTTGGCGTGGTTGGCAAAAGTCCGAGGGGCGCAGTTGCATTCAAGTATGCCGCCGAAGAAGCCACAACAATCGTAAAAGATATTGTTATCTCCATTGGCCGAACTGGCGCAGCAACACCGGTTGCAGTATTTGACCCAGTAGAAGTGGCGGGCACCACGGTGCAGCATGCCAGCCTGCATAATGCCGATGAAATTGCCCGGCTGGATGTTAGACGTGGAGACACGGTGATAATTTTTAAAGCAGGCGATATTATTCCCCAAGTACAAAAAGTACTAACTGAACTGCGACCAGAAGGCGCCCCAGCCATTAACTACGAACATGAACTTGCCCGGCAATATCCTGAGCTTGAATTTGTGCGCCCAGAAGGCGAAGCAGTATACCGCGTAAAAGGTGCTACCGGTCCGATCTTGCTCAAGCGTGCCCTTCAACATTATGCTTCCAAAGGAGCCCTTGATATTGATACGCTTGGCGAGAAGAATGTGGAAGCTTTGGTTGACGCTGGCTTGGTTAAGGACTTTGCAGATATTTACACCCTAACAAAAGATCAGTTGCTTTCACTTGAACGATTCGCCGATGTTTCTGCTGATAAATTACTGCAGGCAATCGCTTCTAAAAAGCACCCGAGCCTAGAGCGATTTATTTACGGGCTTGGAATCCGGCATGTAGGTACACAAACAGCCATAGACCTAGCCAATTACTTTGAAGATTTAAATATATTATCGAATGCATCAATTGACGAGTTACGAAATATTGAGGGTATCGGTGAAGTGGTGGCTGAAAGCATTATTGCTTGGTTCGCCGATGAAGACAATCAGCAGTTGCTGAAAAAGTTTGTGCAAGTGGGCGTAAAGCCGCATTTTGAAAAGAAATCCGGTAAATTAGGTGGCACGAGTTTTGTGGTTACTGGTACATTGGAATCTATGGGGCGTGATGAGGCTGCAGAAAAAATTCGAGCGCTAGGTGGAACGTTCCAATCATCCGTTGGCAAAGATACTAACTATTTAGTGGCTGGTGGTAATGTGGGCGCAAGTAAATTGCAAAAGGCACGGCAGAACGGCACCAAAATAATTAGCGAACGTGAGTTTTTGGAGTTACTATGAGCGACCCGTTACCAAAGACTATTACGGTTGGGAGGTACCGCCATACAAAAACTGGTAATTATTATGAAGTTATTGG
>CAZVUR010000076.1:0-2592 GCA_964629385.1 uncultured Candidatus Saccharibacteria bacterium
GACGGCTTACCTGGTGCGTTTACGAAGTTCTTTGTTGATGCGACCAATGGCCTTGAAAACATGTGTCGCATGCTTGATGCATTTGAAAATCGCAGAGCAGTAGCAACAAGCGTCATGGTGTACTACGACGGGCAAGAGTTAAAGGTATTCCGAGGTGAAGTGCACGGCAATATTGTTGATCATCCACGGGGCGACAGGGGTATTGGAACTGATATGATATTCGCACCTGACGGATACGGCGGCCGGACTCGCGCTGAACTAAGCCAGGCGGAGTACGACGAAGTGTACATGAATGTTCGTCCAATCCGAGAAGTCAAAGCATTTCTGGAGTCGCTAAATGGATAAAATAGAGCAGCAAAAGTGGCGCCGCGTACAGAAATTTGCGACTGGCATGGCCGGTGGCGTGGTACTTATTGTGGGTATCATTGCCATACCGTATCCGGGCCCAGGTTGGTTGATTGTGTTTGCCGGACTAGCTATTTTAGCGCGTGAGTTTACATGGGCTCAACGAGCACTTGGGTTTGGTAAAACGAAATATGATGAATGGAACGCGTGGGTAAAACGCCAACACTGGTCGGTAAAAACGCTCACGTTCACACTAACGGCACTTGTCGTTGTGGCGACGATCTGGCTGCTTAATGGGTACGGACTGCTCAATGATTGGTTCAATCTTGGGCAAGATTGGGCAGAATCACCACTTTTTACGTAAAATAAACACATGAAAGCCCGAAAACCTACTAAACAAGAAAAGAAGCTGACTACTCGGCAGTATATCATTGCGTTAGCTAAAGTAGCGCAAACCACATACCGTGCAGCCCCGCTCGCTATTGTTGTTCAAGTAGTAGGGGCAATCATTACGGCAATAGTTCCTATACTTACAACCTATTTTGCCGCTGCCACCACCACTGCTTTAGCCGAAGCATATCGTGGAAATGAAGATGCTGGAAGCCAGGCACTGCTCTATGTTGCCATAACTGCACTACTTGGCGTATTCATGACGGCCTGGAGTAGTATTGCAAATTATATTTCTCAGCTTATGCGCTACCGTGTAGAAGCAGCCATGACAGACCGTATGTATGAGCACTTTCATTCGATTGAATTTTGGCGATATGATGATAAATCAACGGTTGATATGTACGATAAAGCTCAACAATTTGCCAGGTTTTTCCCGTATATTTTTGAACGGCTTACGGGTATTATGACCCAACTTTTTACCGCAATTGCCGGGCTAGTTGCTTTAATCATAGTTAGCTGGTGGCTTGGGCTTATAATGGTGGCGGCAGTAATCCCGGGAGTACTTATTCAGCTTCAGTTATCGCGGGCAAGCACGAAGCACTGGAAGCAAAATATCGAAACCAGGCGTTCCCAGGGCATGATTGAGTGGCAAATCCTTCAGCCCCGGCTCATGGCAGAATTGCGTCTTTATGGCATTATTCGGTATTTGCTGGACCTACGAATAAAGTTGCGGGATAAAGACGAGAAGGCTCGTATTGAGTATGAACGCTCATACATAGGCAAAAAGCTTGCAGCCGACATATTAGAGGCTGGTGCAGAAGTAACAGCGTTAGTGTGGACAGCGCTTCAGATTATTCATCATTCTCAACCTATAGGCCAGTTTTTATATGTACAGCAAATCGTGTCGAGGACACTCGGTGGGGTCAATTCGTTAGTTGGCTCGATTGGAACAATCGACGAAGACATTGCAAATTTATTTGATTATAACGAATTTATGAATTTACCTACGCAAACAAACAACAAACTTGCACTCTCATCAGTGCCGCAAAAAATCGAATTTCAGCATGTTTCGTTTCGCTATCCTAAATCCGAGCATAACACGCTCCACGACATCTCACTAACTATTCAGGCCAACCAACACATTGCAATCGTGGGCGAAAACGGCGCTGGTAAGTCTACATTAATAAAACTGCTCACTGGCCTCTACAATCCAACCGATGGCAAAGTGGCAGTCGATGACATTGCTTTAGAACAAGTCGATATTGGCTCGTGGCATACATATCTCGGTGTGCTACAACAGGATTTTATTCAGTATGGGTTTGCAACGGCAAAAGATAACGTTTATTACGGAGATACTATGCACCCATTCGATGAAGCTCGGTTCGAAGCGGCTCTTAAAAAAGCCGAGGCTAAAAGTTTTATTGATATGTTACCGAATGGCATGAATTCGTATGTGTCTGTGTGGATGGAAGACGATGATGGCAATAACGGAACTGACCTATCTGGCGGCCAATGGCAACGCCTGGCACTTGCACGTAACTTTTATCGCGATAGTCCAATTATAATTTTAGACGAACCAACAAGTGCAATTGACGCATTGGCGGAGTCACGTATTTTTGCTCATTTGTTTAAAGAAAAACATAAAACCATTATTACTATTAGCCACCGATTAACAACAGTTGAAAAGGCTGATATGGTGTATATGCTAAAAGACGGGCGCATAGTAGAGAGCGGCACTGCCAAAGAACTGATTGCAAAAAAAGGCGAGTTCTACACCATGTTTGAAAGCCAAATAAAATAGCCCTTATTTTATAAGGGCTATTTTAGCTGTATAGATTACCAGCTTCGTTGGCGGAA
>CAZVUR010000077.1:0-2488 GCA_964629385.1 uncultured Candidatus Saccharibacteria bacterium
TAATCCCTAACTTAGAGCGCCGTCATAAAGAAACCGACAGCGAATTCATGCGTAAGGATATTGAACGGTTCATGCGTGAACGCAAATGTCACGCCTGCAAAGGCTCGCGCCTTAAACCGGTTGTGTTGGCGGTTACAGTTCACGGCCTGAACATCATGGATATTTGTAATCTTGGCGTAGATGAAGCATTGGAACTGTTCAAAGAATTAAAACTTACCGATCAGGAACAATTCATTGCAGCCCAAATCCTCAAAGAAATTACCGCACGGCTTGGATTTATGAGTAATGTGGGGCTGACTTATTTGGAACTATCCCGCGCTGCCAACACGCTCAGTGGAGGTGAGGCCCAGCGTATTCGTTTGGCAACCCAAATTGGTTCTGGCCTGCAAGGGGTATTGTACGTGCTTGATGAGCCATCTATCGGATTACACCAGCGCGATAACGATAAGTTGATTGAAACCCTAAAGCACCTACGTGATCTTGGCAACACCGTGCTGGTGGTAGAGCACGATGAAGATACGATTCGCCAAGCAGATTATTTACTGGACATCGGGCCGCACGCTGGTGTGCACGGTGGTGAAGTGGTATCGCATGGTACGCCAGACGAGGTCGCGAAGGATAAGAATAGTATTACGGGTAATTATTTATCAGGCCGCGAGTCAATTCCGGTACCAAAAAAGCGTCGCACAATTGAAGCGGATCGTAAATTGGTTATTCGTGGCGCTGCCGAAAATAACCTGAAGAATATCGATGTATCATTCCCTCTGGGCGTTATGACAGTCGTGAGCGGGGTGTCCGGTAGCGGTAAATCTACACTTGTGAATGATATCTTGGCAAAAGAGCTTTCGGCACGGCTACACCGCGCTCAAAGCGTACCGGGCAAGCACGAAAATATCGAGGGCATTAATCAGCTGGATAAGGCGATTATTATTGATCAATCAGCTATTGGTAGGACGCCTCGCTCGAACCCAGCAACCTATACCGGTGTATTCACGCCGATTCGTGAATTATTTGCCAGTACGCCCGAAGCGAACATCCGCGGCTACAAAGCTGGCCGGTTCAGCTTTAATGTCAAAGGTGGCCGCTGTGAGAACTGTCAGGGCGATGGCGTCATAAAAATCGAAATGCACTTTTTGCCAGATGTCTACGTTACCTGCGACGAGTGTCACGGCAAGCGCTACAACCGCGAAGCCCTTGAAATCAAGTACAAAGAAAAAACCATCAGTGATGTACTTGAAATGACTGTCGAACAGGCCGCTGAATTCTTTAAGAACGTACCGTCGATTGCCCGCAAACTCGACACGTTAGTCGATGTAGGGCTTGGGTATATCCACTTGGGTCAACCAGCTACGACGTTTAGCGGTGGTGAAGCCCAGCGTATCAAACTCGCCAGCGAGCTGAGCCGTCGTTCAACTGGTAAAACCCTGTACATTCTGGACGAGCCAACCACCGGGCTACACTCAGCTGACGTTAAGCGGCTTATGGGCATTTTGCAGCAACTGGTTGAAGGTGGCAATAGTATGGTTATTATCGAACACAACCTTGATGTCGTGAAATCTGCCGACCACGTAATTGACATGGGTCCGGAAGGCGGTTCTGGTGGTGGCCAGGTTGTTGCTGAAGGCACGCCTGAACAGATTACCAAGCAACCAGCCAGCTTTACTGGTAAGTATCTAAAAGCGCTTCTATAGTATTATTTGCGCCGAGTAACAACACGCTTTGCGTGGTGCTTAATCTTTTTGCGATTTTCGGGTTCTTGCAGTAAGTGAATAATACCAGGGAGAAGTGACAAAAAGATAATCGTTAGAGCTGCCAACTCAATGTTTATATGGTAACGCTCAATCACGCCACCAGCCAAGTAGCCAAGCAAAATAAATGAAGTTACCCACACGAACGCGCCGGCAATATTATAAATAACAAATTTTTTGTAATGCATGTGAGCCATGCCAGCTACTACCGAAGCAAATGCGCGCACGATAGGAACGAACATGGCTATAACGATTGTTTTTGGTCCATTTTTTTCATAAAACAATTCGGCTTGTGCTAGGTATTCTTTGCGGAAAAACCTACTGTCGGGGTTTTTAAATAAGTTACGGCCATATTTACGCCCTAGGTAATACCCCGTACTGTTGCCAAGTACCGCTGCGAACCATACGCACAGTATAAAAATACCCACTGGTACGTCAAAGATACCCTGTTGTATCAATGTGCCAGATACAAATAAAAGGCTATCACCTGGCAAAAAGAAGCCAACCATTAATCCGGACTCGGCAAAAATGACTGCAATAACGGCCAGCCAGCCAAAGTTGGTAATAAAGTTCAATAACGCTTCCACTGAGATTAGTATAGCAGAAGTAGTGTACATTACCTCTATTCTAAGAAGGTGAAAGTATGTTATAATAGCATTAATAACAATCTGCAAACCTCCGAAAAGGTATTCCAAGAAAGGGAAGAGAGATGGGAGACAAAGTGTCTTTAAAGTTGGACG
>CAZVUR010000078.1:0-2348 GCA_964629385.1 uncultured Candidatus Saccharibacteria bacterium
CTTGCGGTTTTTCTCATCGCGCCATACGAGTGAATAAATCACTCGGGATGGGCTGCTCTTTTCCCTCAAGCAGCACCTGTAAGTTTAGCATAATTAAAGGGTTAAGTCTGCTATACTTAGGGCTATGAAGACAAAAAAAGATGAACTGAAAGCATTTGAAGGGCAGCGCGAGGGTGAAGATGTGTTATTCGTATTTCGTCGGCATATTATCGCTATGCGAAAAGGGTTTTATGGCCTATTGATTCCATTTGCAATTACTGCCATCCCGCCACTTATTTGGCAAGATAATTTGCAACTATTTTTGCTTCCGGTTGGTGGTCTCCTGCTAGGACTCGTCATCTTCTCGTATCATTTTGTACTCTGGTACTACACGGTCTATATCGTCACAACGGAACGTATTCGCCAAGTCACTCAGAATGGCTTCTTTGGTACCGATGTCGTTGAGCTCAGGCTGTCTAAAATCCAAAACATAAGCTATAATATACCAGGGTTTAGCGGGGAAGTTTTTGGATACGGAACCATCGTTATCCAAACCTTTGTGGGCGATCTTGTCATCCATAAAGCCGAACACCCCGAAAAAATTTATAACAAGTTACAAGACGCCGTTATGAATGCGATTGATAATCAAGGAGCATATGAAAAAATCGAGCCTGAAGAAACGTAAGAAGCAAATCGAGACACCAGCTCGTATCACGAACGAAACAGTTGCTGAGCATCGGGAGCAAATTTTAGCAGGGGGACGTAAATTTAAGTATCCCCACCAATACGAACGTCATAAGTTAGTGTTTAACGTTCTGATTATTGGGGTAGTTACGCTTATTATCTTGGCGGTTGTTACGTGGTGGCAGCTGTATCTGGTGCAAAATACCAGTGTGTTTTTGTATAGAGTCACACGTATCGTTCCCGTACCAGTTGCTGTAGTCGATGGTGCACAGGTGCGCTATAGCGACTACCTTATGGCCCTAAACGGCTCATTGCACTACCTAGAGCAGTCGGAACGGCTTAATTTGGCTGCCGATGACGGTAAGCGACAACGCGAGTATGTGAAGCGTCAGGCGCTAGATGGCGCGATTGCCGATACGTATGCGGCAAAGCTTGCCAGCGAGCAAGGCATACGTGTAACTTCAAAAGAGGTCGACGATGTAATTGACAGTAGTCTGCATACAGTATCAGGCCAAATCTCTCAAGACGTCTACGACGATTCAACCCTCAGTACCTTGGGCTACACACCAGATGAGTACCGTCATATCATTGAGCGTTCACTAATCCGCCAAAAAGTTGCTTATAAAATTGATAAAAAGGCGATGGCTGCCAAAGAGGCTGCTAGTAAGGCTATCGCGGCTAATCCAAAGGTAAGTTTGGCAGATTTAGCTAAGCAGCTGCAAGAACAAGGCTATACGAATATCCAAGTAGGTAGCTCCGGATTAGTGCCAAAAACCAACCACGATGGTGGATTGACCCAAACAGCGTCGAAATTACAAAAGAACGCACGCTCAGAATTTATCCGTTCAACTACCGGTGACGGTTACTATTTAGTCGAACTCACCGATAGTAATGACAAGCAGCTTAGTTACAACTTTATAAAAATTCCTTTAACAGCATTTGACGAACGCCTCAAGGCACTAGCAAAGAACCATAAAGTCCAAGAATATATCGACGTAAAGAAGACAGCCAGCCCCGTTATAAACAAGCAATAGTGAAAGGAGTGTCAGGCATGTACCAACTTCCAGCATTAGCGTACGAGTACGATGCGCTCGGTGAATATATTAGTAAGGATATCATGCAGTTGCATCATTCCAAGCATCATCAAACCTATGTCGATAAGCTTAATGCAGCGCTTGATCAAGCACCTGAGTTAAAAGAGCAGGAACTCACGCAGCTGCTTTCGAATCTAGCCCACCTCCCGCAAGACATTCAAACGGCGGTGCGAAATCATGGCGGCGGCCATTATAACCACACGCTGTTTTGGCAATGGATGAGCCCGGACGGTGGCGGTGAACCAAGCGGGGTACTGGCGAACAAAATAGTTGCTCAATATGGTAGTTACCAGGGGTTCGTCGATGAATTTACGACCAAATCGCTTAGTGTATTTGGCAGTGGCTGGTGCTGGCTTATGCCCGACATGTCAATCGTCACTACTCCTAACCAAGATACGCCGATTATGAACGGCCAGCCCGAGCCGCTGCTTGGGCTAGACGTATGGGAGCATGCGTATTACTTGGATTATAAAAATAAGCGCGATGATTATGTGAAGGCGTGGTGGAATGTGGTGAATTGGGAGTTTGTAGCGGAGCGCCTGAAGAAGTAGAATTCTTCTTGAGTCATTGACAGTAAAAGAACTCGCGATC
>CAZVUR010000079.1:0-1945 GCA_964629385.1 uncultured Candidatus Saccharibacteria bacterium
ACGATGAACAGTTTCATCTGGGGCTTATTCGTATTTATAGCCAACGACTGACGCCGTTTTGGGGCTCTACTCAACCCGCTGGCGAGGCGCTATATGGCGCCGTCAGTCGCGATCCATCCTACTTATATCACTACCTCATCGGTATCCCATTCCGTTTTTTTGATACTATTGTTCAATCAGAAGTTGGCCAAGTCATTACACTACGCTTCATAAGCATCACGTTAGTTCTGATTGGACTGATAGTGTTTCGCAAGGTACTTCTTGAAGCTCGGTTTCATAAAATAGTGGTACATGTTGGGCTTGCTGTCTTTGCCGTTACCCCGCTTGTACCCTTCTTCGCAGCCCAGGTGAACTATGACCCCCTTCTGTTTCTCTGCACGGCTCTTACATTGCTTTTCACACAGCGCGTTTCAAAAGAAATAACTGCAAAAAAGCTACAGGCTCGCTCGCTGTTATTGCTAGCTCTCGTAGCCATGTTTGGTAGTTTAGTTAAGTACGCGTTTTTACCAGTAGTGTTAGGCGTTACATGCTATCTAGCCTTCTGTTGGCGCAGGCAGAATCTATCGTTAAAAACAAGCCGAAAGCAAATAGTCCAGGGTATACATGGGTTCTCTGTAATTACAAAAATTGTGCTATTGGGCAGCTGTCTACTATTACTCGGCATGAATATCGAGCGATATGGTGTGAACACCGTTATACACCACACACCCACGCCGGAATGTGACCAGGTTATAGGCATTGATCGTTGCATGGCCTACTCGCCCTGGCGTCGCAATTACCTAACGACGAAAGCAAAAAATGAAGGACGCTTAAAAACAAAATATACCTCCAAGAATCCCATTCGCTATGCAGTGACCATTTGGAGCAGCAAAATGACCGACCAATTATTCTTCACCATAGATGGCGCAAGCAGTAATTATAAGATCGGCAAACCATTCCGTGTTCCGCGCATAGCATCGGTCACCTTCATGCTCATTGGAATACTGCTTTTCATATGGCATTTTAAACGGTTTCGAAAATCGTTCGGCATAGGACTACTGCTTACAGTCTGCACCTTGTACTCGTTGGCATTGCTTGGTCAGAACTATAAAGACTTTATATCCATTGGGTACCCGTTCGCAATCCAAGGGCGCTATCTCTTGCCAATTCTGCCCCTCGTTTATGTCATGCTAGCCCAAGCGTACAGCACGACAATGCATCGCCATCGTGAAATAGCAACAGTCGCAGCTGTCGCCACTATTGCGCTCTTCACCACACAAGCAGGAGGTGCCGGCACTTACATCCTTCGCAGCAATCCTGAGTGGTGGTGGCGAAACAAGACAGTAGTGCACGTGAACGAAACTCTGCAAAAGGTTATTGATCCAATTGTTATCGGAAACTAGTCAGAACTATTTCGTAGTCTTAAAAGATAGGTGTGCGCGCTTGGCCAGCTCCAGCTGGTCTTCAATGAGAATGCGGTTAATTCGGGTAAGGTCAGCCAATACACCAAGCACAAAGCACAACAGTGCTGCGATCAACAAGACACTACCAAGCACCAACGACTGCAGGTGACTCCCGTGGGTGTTATGCAAGAAGAACCATAAATAACGGAAAAACGGTATTAAGCCCGATACCGTCAGTAACGAGCCAAGCCCAACGAACAATACGTAAGGGCGGTACATCATGTATGCGCGAAAAATGGCTGCGCCAGACTTCAGAACATGTTCAGGTGTAGACTTAAATAAACGTGACTCGCGTGTTTTCGGGTTGGTAACGACAGGTACGCTCGTGATGGCCATACGCTTATTCCCAGCCTGGATAATCGTTTCCATACAGTAGCTGAAGCGGGTAATAGTATTGAGTTTAATGATTGATTCCCGAGAATAGGCGCGAAACCCACTAGCCGCATCTGGAATATTTGTGCCAGCCGCTTTATTAACAACGTTGCTACCTACCTTTTGCAGTA
>CAZVUR010000080.1:0-1851 GCA_964629385.1 uncultured Candidatus Saccharibacteria bacterium
AGCTTAGTTGCTCGTCGACTTGTGAGATATGATTGCTGTAGATGTGTGCATCGGCCAAGGTGTGCACAAATTCACCTTGCTGAAGACCCGTAACCTGTGCAACCATGGCAAGCAACAAACTATAGCTAGCAATATTAAACGGTACACCTAGAAAGGTATCAGCCGAACGCTGGTACAGATGTAAATCTAGTTTGCCATTTACCACATAAAACTGAAATAGGCTATGGCACGGCGGCAACCCGCCAATCTTCACAATCTCATCAATTTCGGCCGCGTTCCAAGCGCTGACAATAATACGTCGGCTGTCTGGAGTATTTTTTATCATTTCTACTGCACGTGCAATTTGATCGACATACCCGCCGTTGCCATCGGGCCACTTGCGCCACTGTACGCCATAGACTGGGCCCAAGTCGCCCCATTTTTCGGCAAACTCATGGTCGATTGCAACCCGCGAGATGAAGTTTTTCATTTGTGATTTCCACTCGTCGCTATTTATTTCCGGAATCGGCAGGTTGTTTTTTTCTAAATAGGCTTTAAACGGCCACTCATCCCAAATGTGTACGTTGTTCTGTGCCAAGTATTCTATATTGCCAGTACCTTTCAAAAACCACAAAAGCTCGTGTACGACACTATTGAAATATAATTTTTTCGTTGTTACGGCCGGAAATCCATCCGCAAGATTATAGCGTACCTGCCGCCCAAACACGCTAACCGTACCGGTGCCAGTGCGGTCAGTTTTCGGGATGCCGTTAGTTTTTATATCACGCAGCAGTTCTAGGTATTGCTTCATTGTTCCTCCGTAGTACTACTAGTATAGATAAAAAACCTCATCCACACCACAGGTAGTGTATAAACTACAATAGATAACCATAAAAGGTATTGTATTTTAACGAAGCTAGCACTATAGTGTAACTATCGTTTGAGGAGACCAAAACACACACCACATATAAAGGTTTTCGGATCGCTTCAGGACGATCGGCGTGTGTGCTGTTTCGGGGTCTGTATGAGGCATTCCGAACCAGCGCACCGCCGCAAAACACTGTAAGAAACAAACAAAAATACCTTGGGTTAGACCGAGGTATTTTACATATGGTATGCTAGGGTGAACCTGGCAGGGGTGCTGCAACTACTACGAATGAGCGTAGCAGATCAAACGCCGCCCCTGTCGGGCCTCCACCCCAGGAGCACATACTCTTGGGGTGAATCGTGGCCCAACTTTAGCTAACGACGTTTTCTACCTTGATACCAGGACCCATGGTTGTGGCTACAGAGGTAGATTTTACATAGACATTTTTAAGTGAGCTTGGTTTCTGGCTTTGCAGACTGTCAAAAAATGCTTGAGCATTCTCTTGTAGCTTTTTCGCACCAAAGCTTACCTTGCCAATACTTAGGTGCACTACTGCTTGCTTGTCAACACGGTACTCAACTTTACCGCCCTTCGCTTCAGTTACCGCCTTGGCAACATCAGTAGCTACCGTACCACTCTTTGGGTTTGGCATTAGCCCACGTGGCCCTAGTAGGCGCGCGTACTTACCAAGCTTTGGCATGTACTGTGGAGTTGCAACCAGTACGTCAAAATCAAGCACTTCTTTGTCGAGTTGCTTAATAAATTCTTCGTCACCAACAACATCAGCTCCAGCTTGTTGAGCAGCATCCACATTCAACTTGAGCAGCTTGTCTTTAATTTTAATATACATAGTTTTATTTTCTGTCGTTTATGTCGTCGTGTAATAGGAATATGAATTGAAATATAATGAATGCAAACCAATTCTGCCAACTAAAAACATGTGTATTTCCATTATATATTGGAAAACCCAAGACTGAAAGAAGAAGGCCAATTAATATTGCCCT
>CAZVUR010000081.1:0-1764 GCA_964629385.1 uncultured Candidatus Saccharibacteria bacterium
GGAACGCTCGTAAATACACACGAGTCAAATTATCGTGCTTACCAACAAGCGATTCAGGAGATAACTGGAAAAACTGTTGGCGATGCGCTGAAAGAAGAAATAAAAAATGGGGAAAGCTCATCTTTTTTCCTACCACGACTGCTTGAAGGTGCACCGGATGATGTCATTCGACAAATACGAGATAGAAAGAAGCAAGTCTATTCAGAACACCTGCATGTTTCGGAGTTGAATGAATTTCTCTCAGTCTTTCTTGAAAATATGTCGCCTCATCATGTTACTGCGCTAGTAACGACCGCCAAGGAGGCCAACGCAAAAGAAGTACTTGATGTTCACGGGCTGGCAGATTACTTTGATTTTTGTATATTCGGCGATGAAGTCACCAAAATGAAACCACATCCAGAAGCGTATCTTAAAGCGCTTGAGCGGTCGGGTCTTACACCGGATGAAGTTATTGCATTTGAGGATTCCGAAAGGGGAGTCGAAGCGGCAGTAGCGGCAGGTATACAGACTATAAAAATAAGGACATTCCTTGATGCTTAAAGCCGTCTTGCTTACTGTCGCACTTATACTGACCATTTTGGGTGGGTATATGGCGTGGGGCATGTTGCAAGCTATCGCCTCATTTTTATGGGGACATCCGGGCGCGTTAGTGGCGGTGGTGGCAGCGGTTATTGTACAACTTTTGGGACACGCGCTACGCGCCAAGCGAACAAAACTTATTATTGATCAGGCGGCGGGGAGTAGCTTGCGGTTTCAGTTTGGCGCATTGTCGATTGGTTATTTATTCAACACCCTATTACCATTTCGTATTGGGGAGGCCATTCGGGCACTTGTGATTGCCAGAAGGCTACATATTAGTTTTCTTTATACGTTTGTGGCTGTAGTGATCGAACGTGCGACGGATATTTTCTTTTTGGGGGTTCTTGTTGCCATAGGTGCACTGACTATCGGAAACGCGCCTGCATGGGGGGTATTTACGGTAGCACTAATAGGGGTTATCTTATCATCGCTTATTTTTATTGTCCTCATACTTCTTAAGAACGAAAATAGGGCATTGCTCAAGATGGTGGCTTGGGTTGCACACTTCTTCAACCCTCAAATCGCGAATCGGATTCGATTTAAAGTATGGTCACTTATTTTTGGTTTGCAGAGCTTTTTTGGTCATACGAGTTTGGTACGTCAATACGTACTCTATGCAATTCTTTCATGGACGTGCTACATCGCATCGGCACTCATCATCATCACATCATTACTTAGTATATCTGGCTTATTTGAAATAATTGTCAGTAGCGTATCACCGTACGTCGTGGCGTTAAACCCACTCGATGCAGACTCATACCGGCTATTCGCAACATTACTGCCGGTCAGCGCGAGCGCCGGTAACCTTGATATACTCGCACGGATTTTGTGGGCTGTTCTGACCCTGCCTATGGCGCTTATTGGTTTGTTTGCGTTGATTCTTTACCGACCGGGTACGAAAAAATCAGCAGCAGACATAAGAGTCGATCCATATGTTAATAAATTGATGCGTCATCGTGACATCTCGCAAGATTTTCCAACCTTTCTCGAATCTTATTTTGCAGGCAATGATCTTGCTAAAGTTCTTCACAAGATAGAAGTGGCCGGTGAGTTAAGTCTTGTTCGGTTTTTTAAGGGGGGGTCGGATGCAATCACTATTCTTGTACTTAAGGACGGCGGTCTGTTTGTCAAAAAGATTATCCCTCCAAAATACCGCGACAGATTAAAGGCACAGTATGACTGGCT